>JABDCE010000074.1 GCA_013288285.1 Bacteroidota bacterium | reverse complement strand
ACTCCTATTACGCTTGGCCTTACCGGTACAACTTTGGGAGCAGGTATCACTTACCAGTGGCAGCAGTCTACAGATGCAGGAGTGACCTGGACAAATATTAACGGCGGTATAATGCAAACTACGGTGGTTTATGGTATCAGTGTAAATACTTGTTTCCGTTGTCAGGTTACTTGCCCCGGTAGCGGAACAGTTAACTCTACTACTCAGTGTGTAACTTATGCAAGTTCAACTATGGCTACATCGGTTTGTACAGCGCCAACTTCAGCAAACGATCCGACCTGCTGTGCTTTCTGGGTTGCGAATGGCTCGGGTTATCCGTTTGTCATACTCGGAGACGGAGGTACCAAAATAAACGACCTGAATTCGGTCGTGACGGGAGTACGTTATCATGACTATACGGCGACTCAGATCGTTACGATGTCAGCAGGAAGCAGCTATACGGCGACTACAAACGCCAACGGTGCTAATCCGAACAGCTACCAGATATGGATAGATTTTAACAACAGCGGTGATTATGATGCAACCGAATCTATGGGTGGATTTAATATACCATCTACCGGTGCCCAACCTGTAAATATACCATTTACTGTTCCATCTACAGTTGCAGGTGGTACTTACAGAATGCGTGTAATCTGTGATTTTAATGATTATAATGCATGTAACGCAAACTATTCCTGTTTTCCTAATATTCCTTCCTGCCCTACTACTACAGAGCAGTATGCAGAAACACGTGACTACACTGTAGTTATAGCACCGCCAAATTGTTCGGGTACTCCTAATCCGGGAGTCGCTTATTTCCCCGCTGTGTCAGGTTGCGGCCCGTTTACACTGAATATGTACAACCTGGGTGCCACCAGTGCTGCTACCGCGCTAGGAATCACCACTCAATGGCAGAGCTCTCCTGATAATACTACGTGGACTAACCTCCCGGGAGCTACTAACCCAGCTACTACTCAAACAGTAAATACTACGCTTTACTATCGTTCCACAACAACCTGCGCTTTTGGCGGCACCGCTGTAACACCAGGTACTAAGCTCACTGTGAATGTGCAGCCAGTAGCTATTACAGGAGCGTCCTCATTTTGTAGCGCAGTGCCACAGCAATTAAGCGATGCTACTCCCGGTGGTTCATGGGCCAGCAGCAATATTGCTGTAGCAACTATCGGTTCTACCGGTATCGTAACCGGAGTAGGCGCAGGCACATCGGCCATCAGTTATACCATGCCTACTGGCTGCAACGTAACAAAAGTTGTTACTGTGTTCTTAGCGCCGGGTGCTATTACAGGTGCTACTTCAGTATGTACAGGTATTGCATCTTCATTATCCAATGCCACACCAGGTGGTGTGTGGACCAGCAGCAACACATCTTTAGCAACTATCGGCTCAACCGGGTTAGTTAACGGCGTGAGTGCAGGGCTTCCATATATTACTTATACTATACCTGCCGGGGGCTGTTTCTCCAGCTACCCTATAACTGTGAATACACAGCCAGCGCCAATAACAGGAACATCAAGCGTATGCGTAGGTGCAACATTAGCTTTGAGCAGCACAACGACGGGTGGTGCATGGACGAGCAGTAATTCGTTCCAGGCAGCTGTGAATTCAATTACTGGCCTGGTGAGTGGTTTGGTTGCAGCCCCGGTTAATATCTCATACACGATGTCCGGAGGTT
Organism: Bacteroidota bacterium; assembly: GCA_013288285.1. Classification (GTDB taxonomy): domain Bacteria; phylum Bacteroidota; class Bacteroidia; order Chitinophagales; family Chitinophagaceae; genus Nemorincola. The sequence goes on along the minus strand of JABDCE010000074.1, from coordinate 8,516 downwards.
GCTCGGCAATACTGCCTGTAACGGTTAATCCGCTACCAACGCCAGTTATCGGTAATCCAATAATTTGTCTTGGATCGACAGCTACTTTCAGTGATGCTACACCGGGAGGAACATGGTTCAGCGGAACTAAGTCAATAGCGATAGTGGGTTCCACTTCAGGCATTGTAACTGGTATTACTCCCGGTACAGCAAATATTGTTTATAAATTAACTGCTACCGGTTGTAAGAGTTTATTGCAATCAACGATCAATCAATTACCTGCTGCTTATACAGTAGGCGGCGGCGGTGGCTATTGTGCGGGTACTACGGGTTCGCACGTAACATTGAGTGGCTCTGACTTAGGTGTTACTTATAGTTTGTACAGCAGCCCCGGTGGTTTCGTTGGTTCAATGCCAGGTCTCCCTGGTGCGCTCGATTTCGGTGCCCAGACAGAAGTAGCAGGATCGATAACAACTTATACCGTTCAGGCTACCGGCTCTGGTTCTTGTACAAACAGCATGTCGGGCAGCACAAATGTATTTGTGAACCAGTTACCAATACAGCAGACAGTTTCTACCTCTGCCGCCGCGTATTGCGCAGGTGGTGCTGGTGTAGATGTGATGTTGAGCACCGGTTCAGAGAACGGCGTCAGCTATCAGCTATATAATGGAACATTTCCCGTAGGAGTTGTAAAAGCAGGTACAGGCTCACCGCTCGACCTCGGTTTTGATACAGCTGGTACTTACACAGTTCTTGGTACGAACACATCAACATTATGTGCAAATGGCATGCTAAATTCTATTTCTATAGCAGCCAACGCACCTCCGGCGATATACCCTGTTTCCAGTACGGGAACATCTTATTGCTCCGGTGGTACGGGTGTAGATCTATATATGGGTGCAGCAGCAACAGGTATTCGTTACAAGCTGCTGCTGAACGGAACTGCAACTGCTGATAGTATTGATAACACAGGTACATCAGTAGACTTCAGCAATCAAACAGCCGCAGGTAACTATACCGTAGTGGCAGTTGATCCTGTTGCGGGTTGTACCAGCAACATGTCCGGCATTATTCCTATAACTATAAATAATCTCCCTGCTGTACAGACTGTAAGCGGTGGTGGTGCTTATTGCACAGGCGGTACAGGCAAACATGTGAGCTTGCTGAACTCTGTTCCGGGTACTAGTTATGAACTGTTGTTTGGTGGTGCTTCTATTACTCCTGCGGCGATTGTTAAACCTGGTTCAGGATCAAGCATTGATTTCGGATCACAGACTGCTACCGGAGCATATGAGGTACGTGCAACGAATTCATTCGGTTGCCAGGCTATGATGACTGCTACCGTTTTGGTATTATCCAATTCATTGCCGGTGGTGCAATCAGTAATAGGTGGCGGTGGTTATTGCACTGGTTTCCCTGGAGTGCATGATAGCCTTTCGAGTTCAGAATCAGGTATGCAATACCAGGTATACCTGAACGGAGGTATTGATGGCCTGCCGGTAATTGGTACAGGCTTACCGCTGGATCTGGGATTATTCAAGACTCCCGGGGTGTACACGGTTATTGCTACCAATAAAACTACAACATGTACCAGCAGCATGGCTGGTGGCGTGAATGTGAGTGTTAACCCGCTTCCTAATGTTTATACTGTTTCAGGTGGTGGTGGTTATTGCTTCTCAGGTGCAGGATCTGATATAACCATATCTAATACAGAGGCAGGTCTGGAATATGACCTTTATCTGAATGGGCATTACCTGGCTCCGTTTACAGGACCTGGTGGGTTTTATGATTTTGGCCCTCAGCCATTACCGGGTACCTACACAGTAACAACATTAAACAATGCTACAGGCTGTACTAAAGGTATGGCCGGCAGCGCTGTAGTGAGCATCAACCCATTGCCTGTAAATTATACTCTTACAGGTGCGGGAGCTTACTGCCAGGGTAGTGCAGGACTTACACTGGGCGACAGCCTTTCTGCAGTAGGTGTTAACTATACACTGCTTAACGGACTTGGAAACCCGGTAGGCTCAGTATTAGGTGGTACAGGAAAGGCGCTTAGTTTTGGTGTTTTCCCTGCCGACAACTATTCAATAATGGCTACAAATACTGCTACTAAATGTACCAATGTTGGCACGCCAACAACTGTTACAATGAACCTGTTGCCGCTGCAATACACAGTAACAGGCGGAGGAAATATATGCGCCGGTGATACCGGTCGTCATGTATTCCTGAGCAGTTCTGTATCTGGCATCAATTACCAGTTATACAATGGTTCGGTTGCGGTTCCCGGCAAGTTGTTGCCTGGTGGCTCAGGGCTTGATTACGGTAGAATCACCAACGCAGGTATCTATACAGTACTGGCTACAAACGGAACTACAAAATGTAGCAATAATATGATCTCAAGTGCAACGATCAATGTAATACCTGCACCTGCTCCATTTGTGGTAAGCCAGGTGGGTACAAGCCGCTGCGCAAGCGATCCTGGTATTACACTGAATCTTAGCGGATCTGAACTCAGTACCAACTACCAGGTATATGAGAACGGAGCATTGAACCCAACTTTCTATGCGGGTACAGGATCTCCTATATATGTGGGTGCTTACACAGATTCAGGTACATATAAAGTTATCGCAACTACTATAACCAACGGTTGTACCAGTGCGATGATTGACAGCGCCAACATTTTGGTAAGGCCATCACATACTCCGGCATTTATGATTGCTAATGCGGCGACAGGAGATTCCAATGTGGTTTGCTCTGGTGCTACAACTACGTATACGACAGTAGCGAATGCCAACCAGGGTACGCTTCCGGTTTATACTTGGAAAGTGAATGGCATAACTGCAGGCAGCGGACCAACATTCAGTTATGTAGCGTTGGGCGGCGACATCGTATCTGCTACGCTGAAGAGCAATGTTGATTGTCCTTCACCTGCTCTTGTTACAAGCAGCAATGTAATGTCTATGGTTGTTAATCCAAGCGAATTGCCTACAGCAAACATAACGGTAACTCCATCTGCTTATATATGTCCAGGAACAGCTGTAACATTTAATGTTACCAACACCTATGGGCAGAACACGGGTGGAACGCCAAACTATTCATGGATCAGGAACGGCATACCAGTGGGTACCGGATCTTCATACACGTACACGCCAACAGATAGTATCATAGTGTTCTGCCAATTGATGAGCACATACACTTGTGCTACTTCCGGCTATGTGTTGAGTAACACACTTCCGGTATCAATTAACGAGCCTGTGTTGCCGATATTTACGATCAGTGATGTCAGCAGCACCACGGTGCCAGCAGGTGGCGTAGTAACGTTGAAAGCTATGGTTGCTAACTCCGGATCATTTACTTACCAGTGGTATGTACATGGCGTGGCTATACAGGGCGCTACCAACCCAACATTCTCTTACAACTATTACAACGACCAGGAAGCTGTGAAGTGTGTAGTTACCAGTGTTGGTATTTGCGGCGGGTTGTCTGCATCGCAGTCTACGCTCATCTCTGTGAAGGGTACAACAGGTGTTAACAATGTAGGTACGCTAACCGATGTGAAAGTTGTTCCTAACCCTAACAAGGGAGCGTTCACAGTGAAGGGATCATTAGGTACTTCAGTTGATGAGGAAGTATCTTTAGAGATTACCAACATGCTGGGTCAGACAATATACAGCAACAAGGTTATGGCACAGGGCGGCAACATAGATGCACAAGTGCAGTTGAGCAATACACTTGCTAATGGCATGTATCTGCTGAATGTTCAATCTGCCCGTGGCAATGAAGTATTCCACTTCGTTATTGAACAATAACATTAAACAATTGAAATAATGAAAATGGCCCCTTAATAGGGGCCATTTTCATTATAGCATAAGTACAGAGCGGCTGTTGTATGCTAAAATGAACAAAGCCACCCGGCATGGCCAGGTGGCTTTACAATGTTATCACTTATCTAATAGGCAATTACCTGTTCCTCTATAGCTTCAGGGATTTTCCTGAATTCATATTGCTGGTTACGCAACTGCGGTTCGAATCCTGCTTCGCGTATTGCTTCCTGTATACCCTTCGCGGTAAAGCGATGAGGAGCGCCGGCAGCACTTACTACATTCTCTTCGATCATAATAGACCCGAAGTCGTTAGCGCCGGCGTTAAGACATATCTGTGCCACCTGTTTGCCCACTGTAAGCCATGAGGCTTGTATATTCTTTACATTAGGTAGCATGATGCGGCTAAGTGCGATCATACGTATGTATTCTTCGGCAGTAGTGAGGTTTTTGGTGCCGCGTATTTTCTGTAAGAGCGTATCCACATCCTGAAATGTCCAGGGTATAAAGGCAAGGAAACCTTTGGCTCCTTCGGGCTTTTTTGCCTGTAATTCGCGCAGCCTCACCAGGTGTTCAAAACGTTCGTATAACGTTTCCACGTGCCCGAACATCATAGTGGCGCTGGTGGTAAGGCCTTGTTTATGTGCTTCCGCCATAATATCCAGCCACTCCTGCGCACCACACTTGCCATTAGACACCAGCCGGCGTACGCGGTCGTTAAGTATCTCAGCACCGGCACCAGGAAGGCTATCCAGTCCTGCTTCTTTGAGCGCTTTCAGTACATCATGATGCGTACTTTTTTCCAGTTTTGTAATGTGGGCCACTTCCGGCGGACCAAGGGCGTGTAACTTCAGATTGGGGTATAACTGTTTCAATTCTCTGAAGAGGTCTGTGTAATAGGCAAGACCGAGGTCGGGGTGATGGCCGCCTTGCAGCAGCAGTTGTTCACCTCCATATTTAAAGGTCTCGTCAATTTTGCGTTTATAGGTCTCTATATCTGTTATGTAAGATTCTGGATGGCCGGGTATGCGGTAAAAATTACAGAATTTGCAATTGGCAACACATACATTGGTTGTGTTAACATTGCGATCAATGATCCATGTTACTTTGCCGTGTGGTACTTGTATTTTTCGCAATTCGTTAGCGATATACATTAGTTCCGTGAGAGGTGCATGTTCGAAAAGAAAAACTCCCTCATCAGCACTTAAAGAATCAAACCTTAATGCCCGCTCATATAAATCAGATAAATGCATCGGAGAATATTTAAGCTGCAAATTTACTGAATTAATCTGATCGGTATTTATAGCTGTATAAACAACCGATATCACCTAATGCGAAGGGAGTTAAGCTGCAAGTCTGGGGCCGAATTTAGCAGCGTGTATTTGCGCTATGTTTTTACAAAATGAAAGAAGCAATTCCGTATCTATATTATCTGCGGTAGGGTCTATTTTCATATCGTGTTTATCATGAGACAAGGTAAACTCCTTCACGCCCATACATTCCAATATATCTTCAAGATCATATAGGGCCTTGTTCAATTTTCTGTATTCTTCCTGTTGTATCGTTTTCATAATTGTTAATTATTTTAACCTTTCGCCAATCACAGTTGTCTTTACTTTGCTAAACGTATAGTAATCAAATCCGTGCCAAGAGAAAACTAAACAACAGGCTGTATATTATTTAACATCAGGTTCAAATTCCAATACGGCCGAATTCATACAAAAACGTTGATGGGTAGGAGCGGGGCCATCGTCGAATATATGCCCCAGGTGGGAATCGCAGCGGCCGCACACCACTTCAGTACGCCTCATACCATGGCTGGTGTCGTCTATGTAGCGCACGCTTGTTGGCCTGATGGCCTCATAAAAGCTTGGCCATCCACAACTGCTGGCAAACTTAGCGTCTGATTTGAACAGCTCATTGCCGCACACAGCACAAAAATAAGTGCCCTTGGTATCTGTCTTGTAGTATTTGCCGGTAAAAGCCCATTCGGTGCCTTTTTCACGGGCAATGCCGTACACGTCTTTCGGAAGTATTTTCTTCCATTCAGCATTGCTTACCTGTATGTGGTTGGTGTCCGTCCGGGAGTAATATGGATTGTCTTTATGGGCAGCCATAGCAGCAGTATTTTGTGTGTTTTTACACTGTGAGAAAAAAAGATTGCAGAAAACAGCAGCAATCAAATTCAATTTACGCATAAGGATTCGGATTATTAATGTAATAAACGTGCCATTATTAAAAATGGTTTAGTTCATTTGCGTTTTTAATAGATCATTAACTATTTTGAACTCCTCAATCATGAATATGTTGCAAGAGTGTATAACAATAACTATAGCGAATACAAATGATGCAGAGATGCTTACTTCGTTGAGCATAACTACTTTCTGTGAAACTTTTATGAAAGATAATAAGAAAGAGGACATGGACAAGTATATAGCTGAGGAAATGAACATCGACAGGCTGGCTGAAGAGCTGGCTGATAAGAACAACTTGTTTTTTCTGGCGAGGTATAATGAAACGATTGTGGGCTACGCCAAGATGAGGGCGATAAAGAAACCCGATGAATTGAAAAGCAATGATCCGATAGAACTGGAAAGGATATACGTGCTCAACGAATGGCATGACAAGAAAATAGGCGCTGCACTAATGGATCACTGCATAGCTTATGCGATTAGTGAACAGCACGATGTTTTATGGCTGGGTGTGTGGGAGCATAACAATAAAGCGGTAAACTTTTACAAGCGGTATGGCTTTGAGTTTTTCGGGTCGCACATATTCCAACTGGGCGATGACCAACAGACAGATGTGCTGATGAAAAAAAAGCTATAAATACAGTTAACTAAATTACAACGACCTCATAAAAATCACTGACGTTATAATACTTCTGCGCCAGCAGTTGTAATTCTTTGGCAGTTATTGTTTTGTAGGTGCGAATGTTGTTATAAAAATACTCTTCGGTAAATCCGTTCAATATCAATGTGCGCCAGCGCTGCAGAATAGAGAATGGGCCATCGAGGTCTCCCAGCAAACCGCCTAAAAGATAATTTTTCACAAGTAGCAGTTCACCTTCATCAGCAACCTCATTGCAAAGCACCTCCATTTCATGGTAAACTTCTTTTATTGCCGCTTCTACCACGTCTCTGCCTGTTTCGGAATGGATAACCATAGAGCCACCATTAATTTCAGGAGAGAGCGAACTGTAAATGCCGTATGTATAGCCTTTATCCTCCCTGATATTACTCATCAACCTGGAGCCAAAATATCCGCCAAATAGTGTATTGAGAACTACCATTGGCGCGTAATCAGGGTGATGGCGGTTCGGGAACAACCTCGCGATACGAATTGCACCCTGCACGCCATTGGGGTCGTTATTTATTTTATGTATCCTTTCCGTGCTGCCGGGAGCAGGGAATAACAGCGGCTTAGCTTCTGTAATAATCAGCGGCAATTTTCCAAAGATATCATTGATAGATTTTACTTCCTTCGGACCCACTTTCCCTGCCATAAACATTTGGGCTCCTGCAAGGTTGTAGTGGTTACGATAAAATGTCACCACATCTTCACGTTGTAATTCCTGTATATTTTCTTTTTTAGAATAGCGGCCATAGGGATGATCTGCTCCAAAAAGCATGGCGTCTATTTGCTGGTTGGCAACAAATTCACATTGACGCAGGTTCACCAGCAGGCGTTGAATGGCATTCTGTTTATGTATCTCTAACTCATGCGCGGGGAAGGTTGCATCGGTGATGATCTCGTAGACCATTGGGAGTAAAACCGACAAATGCTTTGTCAGTGAATACAAAGTGATGGTGGCGTAATCATTGCCTGCGCTTACTTTCACTTGTGCGCCGTAAAACTCCAGTGCCTCATGTATTTGCTCTGATGTATGCTTCGAGGTGCCGTTTTTAAGTAAGCCGGCAGTAGCATGTGCCACAGAAGCTTTTTGCTCAAACCAAAGGCCGGCAGGAAATATCCAATCTATCTGCACCAGGTCCTGTACACCGGCATCCAGCCAATAGAGTGGGAGGCCATTGTCTAATTTTTCAGTGGTGATAGGTGGAAGTTTGAATTCAAACTCTACTGCATCATGTATGGCGGGAGGTGCTTTGCGATCTAATATCATTATAATAAAGGCATTTAAATAGTAATCCTGTAACGACAGGAAATGCAAATCTACTCTTTAATAAACAGAGCCCGCAACTCTCCTGCATCTTCTGCCTTCATTTTGCCACCTAATATCAATCGTAACTGCCTGCGGCGAAGTGCTCCGTCATACATTTTTTGCTCTGATTCAGTTTCAGGTATCAGCTCAGGTACCTTGCGCGGCCTTCCATGCGGGTCGAGCGCTACAAAGGTCATATATGCCTCATTAGACAGATATTTATACTGGGCGGAAAGGTCTTCACCCCAAACCCGCAAATACACCTCCATAGAGGTATTGAATGACCTGGTTAGTTTAGCTTCTATAGTGAGCAGATTGCCCAGTTTTATGGGCTGTGCGAAGGAAACGTTATCAACAGACGCAGTTACTACCGGGCAATTACAATGTTTCTGGGATGCTATCGCCGCAGCTATATCCATCCAGTGCATGAGCCGGCCACCCATGAGGTTGCCCAGTGTATTTGTATCATTCGGCAATACCAGTTCCGACATTACGATAAATGTATCTTGCGGTAGTTTTGTTTGCATAAATTTATTTTATTAAAGAAGGTT
>JABDCE010000073.1 GCA_013288285.1 Bacteroidota bacterium | reverse complement strand
GTTTAGGACAGATGGTATGGAGGAGGTAGCAGACGTCATCAAGGTATACCTGCTCAATGAATTGGCACTGCCCGTTAAGTTCAGTTACGATGTGCGCATGTCGCAGAAGAGTGGGTTCAGCCACGAGGGTACTTTACATGGATTCGGTAATATATACCTGCATAGCATCCCCTATGCCGATATGAACGACCAGCCACGCTTTCACTGGCAGTTCACAGATACGGCCAACGCCAATATGGAAGCAGCAGAAGGTATACTGCGCATACGCCCGGCAAAGCTCTTCGCACATGTCAATGACGTCTTGGTAAATGGCGGCCCGTCCTTCAGTTACCTGCTCATGGAAGACTTCCTCCCAAAGAAGAAGGAGACTCCACCCGAGAAGCTGGAACCGCCACGTATGCAGCCTGTGCCGTTGATCACCACCCGCACCATAGAGCCGGCAAAGTATGAGGTAGACCTGCACATAGAGGCACTCGTGGATAATAAGCGCGGGCTCACCAATGCAGACATAGTGCAGCTTCAGCTCGATACCTTGCGCCACTATCTGCAACTATCCATAGTGCACCGGCAGGAGCGCATGATAGTGATACATGGCCTGGGCAAGGGCAAACTTAAGGAGGAAGTGCATGCCATACTGAAGCAAACTTCCCACATCAGTCGCTTTAAGAATGAGTGGAGCGCACGGTATGGATTTGGCGCCACGGAGATCTGGTTCCGCTACCTGTAAGACACCCGATATTTAAAATTATCATTATAGTAATATTTCTACAAAACGCTGACACTTTGTATTCATAAAACATATAACTTAGCGCATCAAATTAAAAATATGGTAAAGAGTATTTCATTATTTCTGGCGGCAATATTTGTAAGCCAGCTTTCTTTTGGCAAGTCTGTAGATATGCAGTCGGCCAAGACGACCGGGGCTAATTTCCTGGCTACCCAGGGCATTCAGGCCGAACCTTCTGCTATGTCATTGATATACCAGGCTACCTCAGTGGTGAATGGTACCCAGGTGACCGATTTTTATGTGTTCAGTGCAGGGGCTGCAGGGTTTGTGATCGTAGCCGGTGACGACAACGTTATACCAGTTCTCGGGTTCTCTGGTGAGTCCCAGTTCAGGGCCAGCAGCATACCCGCTAGCGTAAGCAGTTGGTTTACCACTTACCAGAATGAGATCAATTATGTGATCCAGAACAATGTTCAGGCTTCGGAAGCTGTTAGTACAGAATGGATTTCGTTGAACAGCACGGGCAGGAAGAGCGCCTACAAGCTCGCCGATAGTGTGGTGACTCCGCTGCTTAAAACTCAGTGGGACCAAACACCTTACTACAATTATACCTGCCCTTGGGATGCTTCGGCAGATACAAATGCCCTTACCGGCTGCGTAGCCACGGCTATGGCGCAGGTAATGAGGTACTGGAGCTGGCCTGCAAAGGGAACAGGTTCTAATTCCTACTCATCTCCTTATGGTATGTTGTCCGCTACTTTCAGTTCTGATGCCTATACATGGGATTCAATGCCCAACATGATCTACTCCAATAACAAATACGTGGCAAAGATCATGCTTGATGCAGGTGTCAGCGTAAACATGGATTATGGTGTTACGGAAAGTGGTTCTTTTGTAACTATAGCCAGCAGCCCTGTAAGGAACTGCGCTGAGTATGCCATGGTTACCTATTTCAATTACAAGTCTTCATTACAGGGTGTATCCCGTACCTCTTATACCGATGCAGATTGGGTAACCCTTATCGAAACAGAGATCGAAGCTAAGCGTCCGGTGATCTATACAGGTGATGGCAGCTCAGGCGGTCACTGCTTCGTAGCTGATGGCTATACTACCGGCAGCCGTATTCACATCAACTGGGGATGGGGTGGCCTGTACAATGGCTACTATGTAACTACTAACCTGGCTCCCGGCAGTACTACATTTAACAGCAACCAGACTTTGATAGTAGGCATCACACCAAACAATCCTAAGGCTTTATCAGTAAACCAGGTTGCTGCCGATGTTATCAACATCTACCCTAACCCTGCTGCCAGCGTTATTAATATAGACCTGCAAGGCACTACCGCTACACAGGTACGCCTTACAGATATGGAAGGCCGCAGTTTAAATGTTGTTACGCCAGCCGCTAATGCAGCTTCAATCGCTATACCGGTAGCAGACCTTGCAGATGGTATGTACCTCGTTTCTGTGCAGACAGCAACCGGAACTATTACCCGCAAAGTAGCAGTAGCTAAGTAAGCTTCAGACATATTTTATAAAGCGAAAGCGCCTCCATATGGGGGCGCTTTCCTTCTCTTATATATAATCTATTCAGCAAAATCTGGCCAGCACCTCTTTCAGCTCTTTACCCGGCACCACCCCTGATTGTCGCCACTTGAGCTGTCCCAGCCTGAATATGATAAGCGTAGGCACCCCCTGCACATGAAACTGGTTTGATACTTCGGGGTTCTTGTCTACGTCAATCTTTATTATGGTGATCTTATCGCCCATAGCAGCCTTCACCTCTTCCAGTATGGGGGCCATCATTTTGCATGGTCCGCACCAGGTGGCATAAAAGTCCACCAGCACTGGTTTATCTGATTGTATGATCTCCCGGAAACTACTCATAACCTGTATCTTATGACTACAAAAATCATTCCCTTATTTCCTCTTCATTTGCAGCGACTGCAGCATTTCATCAGTGAGTCCGTCTGTATATATCCCGGCGCCATTCACCAGTATGCCTTTTATACCGTACTTCGGAGAAGATATGGCGTATACCGTAGCTTCATCAGCCGGGTCGCTATCCCCTTCAAACCGGTACGCCTTGTCTATAACAAACTCATCATGAAAGACGCTGAAGTGCCCATCCCGACATACGAGGGCATTTTGCTGCAAGTTAAAATCTTCCACATACCCCACTTTCTTCAGGTGGGCTATCACTTCCGTAATCGTAGACATTTCTTCCATGTAATAAAGTTAAGGAAAAACCTTGCAATTGAAAAGGCTACGATACTATAATACAGTTGGTTTCGATCTGCAAAGAATCAGATAAGTTAAAAATCAGGGCCAGACAGCAAATGACGGGATAGCGGCACAGAATTTCTATATCGTATCGCGAGACAAACGGGACGACTATGAAAAAGATACTACTATTAGCAGCAGGCATTTTTATGACGGGGCTTACCCCATTGACCGCACAGGTGCGTGGTTTCAGGGATGTATTGATCGGGCCTACGATTGGATTTGGAGATAGCTGGGTGAACAAACTCAGCGGTACGGAGAAGATAATGCCAACAGGATATGCAGGCATTAATGTAATGGCGTTCAGCAGCCAGTATTTTGCATGGGGTGGCTCACTTACGTATTCTTCGGAAGGATACCGGCTTATGGATAAAGGAACTAAAGAAACCGTTATGTCCCAATACATTCGTATGCCATTGCAGGGCTACTTCTTTATGGGCGACAGGTATAGCACCATCAGGCCATATATACACTTTGGCCCATCATTTGCTGTACTCGTGACGCAGATAGGCACGGCTACTAACAGTAACACGGAGATAAAACCTGCGACACCGCTTATGTTCAACAATTATGATGTGGGATTGAATACCGGTGGGGGAGTAAATATGAAGCTGGGGCGACTTACCTCTCTAAACCTGGGGATGGACTATTATAAAAGTGTGATTGGCGTGATCGACGACCACAACGCCAATACGAACCTCAGTCATAATATTGATATTACGGCTGCGCTGCTGGTGCGTATCAGCCGCTAAAGGGCATAAAAAAACGCCCCGGTAATTGGGCGTTTTTTACGTTGGTTGCAGTTATGCTACCTGTTTACAGTGAAGCGTAATGTTTTACCTTGCGCTTCATTTGACAGGCGTAGCAGATATATACCATCCGGTATATTTTGCAGGCTCATTTTCTTATTCAGTGCATTATTCTGTACGGTAGCGCCATCGCTGTATATTACCTGGCCCAATGTATTGAGTACTTCGATAGTCACCGTGCTATTGTTACCACCATCGCAGTCGGCGATTACAGTGAAGCTACCGTTGTTCGGATTAGGGAACAACTCGATATTCCCAAGTACGGATACCATATTGGCTACACCTTCGTTGGTCTGTACGATGATCGGATTGCTTATACCATAGTCGGGTGTTGCGCATAGCATAGTGCTGGTTAACTGCAGGGTTATCGTATCCGCCTTCCTTACATTCTTCATTATATAGCTGGAATTGGTAGCCCCGGCAATAGCAATACCGTTATCCAGCCATTGGTACAACGGGCCTATGCCACCATTGTATGTAGCGGAGGTGAGCGTTACATTGCTGCCCGGCACCACACTGCTGTGGCTCGCAAATATCTTCACTACGGGCGGATTGTTGATCACATTCATGGTAATCACATTGCTGGTTGCATTCACCGGCAACGGACAAAGTACGCTGCTGCTCATCACGCAATATATCTGTGCGCCATCGATGAGGGATGGTGACGAGAAGATGTCAGACATAGCGCCTACAATAGGCGTAAAGGGTCCGCTATACCACTGGTAGTGTGGCGAAACACCGGGGTTGACCGCTGTAGTCGCAAAGCTTACATTTGTTCCGAAACAAATGGTGTCGCCGCCACCAATAGGATCATAACCCGGTGTGGCGCTGATAGAAACGGACGCCGGTGTAGTGTTGTTGACCACTATATTTATAGAAGCGAAAGCAGATGAACATCCGTTCAGGTTATCTGCTAAGAAGAACGTACCTGAATAAGCAGTGGTGACACCAGTAACCACGGGATTCTGCGCCGCAGATGTGTATCCCGCAGGGCCGAACCAAGTATAAGTAAGACCAGAAACTGTAGTATCAGGGTTGGCATACAAATTGAAGTTAGTACCATCGCATATTGGTGTACTGGAACTCAGTGTGGGTGTAGGAGGTATAATACTATTAACAACTATATTCACAGAAGAAGTAACATCAGGACAACCATTGTGGCTGGTGGTCACATAGTAGACACCCGAGTCTGCCATTGTAATACCTGCCCCTGCTAAGCCATTATTAGTTGGGTTTTGAGTAGTTGCTGTGAACCCAGTGCCACTGAAACCAGATGTAGCGGGACCTGACCAGCTATATGCAGTAACGTTATACGGCGCGTTATCATTCAACAACATGCTACCCCCTACGCATAAAGGAGATGGCCCGCTTGCTGTAGTAGGCGGAATCGAAGCTACAATATGAATATCGTAATAATCATCGGGTGATGTGTAGCCTGGATTGAGTGCTACTACACGAACGCGGTAGCCGGTTCCCAGCGTTATACCTGCTGGTATAGCACATGTAATGGTACCTGAAGTATTAGAAGACAGGCTGCCGATAGTAGTAGCCGAAGTAAAGCTGCCTGTAATATCAGACAACTGCGCGAAGAAGGTATTGGTGAGCTGGAAGTTGTGGTTTACTGTAAAGCTCACATTCAGCACACCGCCCGCGCAAATCAGTGTGTCAATATAGCGCTGGTTGATCTGCAGGAAGGTATCGGTTTTGAACTGCGATATAAATGCATCGTAAGTGCCTCCCATGAAGGTGGTCAGCGCTGCGCCCGCCGTAGCGAGTCCGCCGCTACCGTATATGCCCGAACTTGGTGCGCTGGTAGTATAACCGGCGATGGTCACCTGGTTGTTGGCATCACATGTCACAGCATTTGCGAAGTCGTAGTACAACCCACCGAAATAGGTACCCCACAGGCGCTGGCCCATAGTATTGAACTTGGCTATATAGGCGTCGTAATCGCCGGCATTGCTGCCTTGCGATGCACTGGGTGACGATATGTTATTCGTGCTAAAGCTGCCACCTGCTATCACCAGGTTATTTGTATTGTCGAAGCAGATGCCCTGACCATAATCGAGCGACGATCCACCATAATAGGTACTCCATGCCAGTGTACCACCCGCGTTAAAATAAGCTACAAATGCATCCTGCACGCCGCCATAACTGGTTTGGTCAGCATTCACTGAAGCTACACCGCTGGCGCTTGTGGTATTGCCCACCACTGCTATAGCCCCGGTAGTTTGGTTTACTATGATGCCATTACCCTGTTCTGTGCCGGGGAATCCGGGAATATCCGGGCCACCGTAATAAGTACCCCAAACGAGTGCATTGCCAGATGAACTGATTTCCGCAACAAATGCATCGTTTGTTCCGCTTAGCAATGTCTGGTACGCAAGCGGCGTAGCTACGCTAATGACACTGTTTGTCTGACCGGTAATGTACACATTGTTAGATGCATCCAGCGCAATACCGAAGCCCTGTTCCTGCGCAGTGCCGCCGTAGTATGTTCCCCACGTAAGCGCTCCTGTGGCGCCGTTTATTTTGGCGGCGAATGCATCGTTTATTCCCTGCAGCGATACCTGATATGCACCGCCGGATGCAATGGTAGTGCTGCTTGCAGTCTGACCGGTAATGTATATGTTGTTGGATGCATCGCATACTATCGCATTAATGTAATCGTCTTTCAGTCCGCCGAAATAAGTACGCCATGTAACAGTACCTGCGTTATTCAGTTTGGCTACAAAACCATCATTGAGGGCATGATAGGCAGTAACGGCGCCGGCGCCAATAGAATTGCTATTGGTAAAACCTGCTATATACACGTTGGGGTTGCCACCGCCAGTATTGTCAAGCGCTATAGAAGTACACTTAGTGGTGGTAGCTGAGGCACCACCAAAGTAGGTAGTATACAGCAGCCCACCCACGGTATTGTATTTAGCCAGGAACGCTTCAAAAACAGCTGGTGCGGGCGGGCCACTAAAATATACAGAACCAATGGTATTGAGTCCAGTGCTGGAGGTGAACCCACCAACAAATGTGACTCCCGAGGTTGTTTCCTTCACTGATGTGGCTACATCTTCATTAGCACCTCCGAAGTATGTGCTCCACAACAGGTAAGGATCAATGGTCAGCGAACCATTGTATGCCCCGGTTTCAAAACTTACTACATTGTTATGCAATACAAAAGCCGATGCTATGGCCTTGCCTGTTCCTGATTCATAAGAGTATGGCGTTTTCTCTTTTACACTGCCAAGAGGCGTCTCCGCATATATGCCGCCATCTTCAGTTTTGCGCAGTGCTGTAGCACCATCATACCTGATCTGTATATCATGCGCATTTCCGCCGGGGCGAACAACGAAGTCATATTCTACCTTGCCATCTTTTACATACAGCACCCAGTCGATACCAGGGTATACATCTTTATATACTACCTTATCATACGCATGCGCTACTACCGCGTTATCACCGGATTGAGCGAAGTAGTAATTTTCGTGATATTCCTCTTCCTGTGTAGCTACCACTTTTGCGTGTGTATTAGCGCCAACCAGCGTAACACCCATGTCATAGGTTGTTACCTTCATATCGGCCACATCCTCGCCCTCCGTTTTTTTGAACTGATAGTGCAGTTGTGCGCTGCCTACGTACAGGCCCATGCCAGGCGTAGACAATTTGTATTGTATATCGTAACGGGTATTGTTATCTATACCCTTCACCTGGCCTTTGTTCTCTACAAAGCATAGTGGCTTCTGCAGTCCCTGCGCATTAACCGTTTTCACATCCTTAGCGAGGACGGATAACGACATAAAGCAGCAAAGCGTTAGCACACAGGATCTTGTACCATTCAAATACATATACAATAGTTTTATCGGTTATTTATCAAACTGCAAAGTAAGCATAATATTTGGAAACCCCAACCCTGCTGCGAACTATGTTAGGGGCCCTGAATCGCCGGTTTTTTGCATAGAGAATAGCCTTAAAGTACCGGTGTTATGATCATTTCCCTTTCTCCATCCCCTGTGGTTTCAATGTTTATCCGCAGATAAGGAGGTTGCAATATCTCTGCCGCTTTTTCAGGCCACTCTATGAAGCAGAACGCATTTCCAGCTCTTGCCTGTTCTATGCCATCTTCCATGCCTGCGTTGAAGGCCTCTTCGCTATCCCGGAGGCGGTACCAGTCCATGTGCCAGATCAACTGATCCACACCATTACCATCAGTAAAGTGGTACTCGTTTATGAGTGCAAAGGTGGGGCTGCTCACTGCGTCTGTTACACCGAGGTGGTCGCACAGTTTATGTATGAAGGTGGTTTTCCCTGCCCCCATCTCTCCACTGAACGCAAATACCCTGTAGCCCAGCGTTTCCTGCCAGAAACGTGCGGCAGCGGCTTCTATGCTATCAAGTGTGTAGGACAACCGCAACATATCTGTTTGCATATGGGCCGTGAAATTAATAAAAGTGGCTTTACTTTTTGGGATCAGACGCTGCTATCCTGAAACCTATGCCGCAGCCGTTGAAGCCCGCCAAGCATTGACGGCGCGCGGTGCAACGTGTACGTATAGGGAAGTAGCGCCAGGCACCTCCCCGCAGCACGCCATCCTCGCCTGTAGCAGGGCCTTTAGGGTCGGTTTGCTCGCCCGCTATATACATGCCAAACCAATCGCTGCACCATTCCCACATGTTTCCGCTCATATCATAGATACCCAGGCGGTTAGGTTTTTTCAGCCCGCCCTTGTGTTCCACCAGCCCGCTGTTATAGGCATACCACCCCAAGCTGTCCATATTGCTACCGCCGCTATACTGAAAAGTATCCTGATGCGGGCCACCCTTTGCTGCATATTCCCATTCCGCTTCTGTAGGCAGCCGATAGTTTTTACCAGTCTGCTTGCTCAGCCATGCACAATAGGCCATCGCGTCATTCCTGCTCACATGCATTACCGGGTGGTCTTCCTGATGCACCCGCTTATTGCCAAGTACGTCACATTCCCATGTAACGCCAAACTTGCTTAAGATAAGGCTCTTGCCATCCCATACCCAGCTCAGCCCATCTTTCTCTGCATCGGTTTTGTAAGTGTGACTGTTCATGAATTTACGAAACTCCGCCACAGTCACCTCATATTTTGCGATAGAGAAACTGCTTACGTTCACAATATGTTCAGGCATCTCTTCTACTTCATCCGTTCTCCGGTTATCTCCCATCCTGAATTGGCCGCCATCCACATGTACCATCTTAGGCTCAATATAGGCAGCAGGTTTTTTGCCACTCTTCACCGGTTCTTTGGCCTGCAGATTGGCCACCAGCAAGATCAGGCATACAGGGGCAATAGCTTTCAGCATATTGCGGAAACGAGGCAGGATATCCCTGCCGATGGTAGACTGTTCAGAATACATAATTGTCATTAATTGCTGATTTGCGATTTTACCAACGCTATTCGATATGGCCCACCGTTGTAATAAAACAGTTGACCTCCATCGGGATAAGCAGCTGATCTTAGGTCCGGATGGCTTATCTGTACGGTAACAAATATAGCGAAATAAGCAGAACGAGAGAAGCGATCATGCCGTATTACAGATGCGTCATAAAGTACGATAAGTATAAAAAGATGGTTGTCTGTACTTTAGATGACCTGACATAAACGAAAAAATATATCAATCCTTTTTGCACCTTCGTCCATGGACGCTTTTTTCAGCAAAAAGTCGGTGAACACTGATCAGGGCACCCTCACTTAGCATCTACTATCAATTTTTTTGTAGAACTTCTTGCCGATCTTATCATTAAAAGTTACATTATCCCTTTTTAAACACTAAATGATATAAATTTGTAAACTTTATCAGTGTCAGAGCGTCAAAACAAGAATACCAGCTACAGAATGGGAAGAATAATACTATTGCTTTTTTTATTGACCGGACTAATCACCCCAGGTATTACTGAGGGGAAAGGACTGTGGACACTGATAGACAGTCATACAGCCGGGAAAGAGGCCAGTGCGGGCCATCCCCGGAAATACCTGGTATATAGTGCAGATGAGGCCGCCATCAGGTCGAGGCTATTCAATCTGTCTGTGATACCGGAGCAAGGCGTTGTGCTGGAGCTGCCGATGCCGGGCGGGACTACACGTAGTTTTAAAGTATGGCGTTCATCACTGATCCCTGATGCGCTGGCTGCCAAATACCCCCAGTTGCAGGTGTTTACCGCCGTGGCTACAGACAACCCGCTGGTGACGGCAAAGCTGGACTTCACTGTATTCGGGTTTCATGCTATGATCTATGATGACGACAACACGGCACTCATAGACCCGGCAGATAATACCGGCAGCGCATTGTATACGGTGCATTATAAAAGAGATGAAGTGCATACCATAGCTGAGCGGCCTGCCTGCCAGGGGACGGCGCATACAGCAAGCTACCAACAACAGATAAAGCCGGCAAGAAAGAGCACGGCTCGTGTG
>JABDCE010000072.1 GCA_013288285.1 Bacteroidota bacterium | reverse complement strand
GGTTCAACTGCAGTATGCCATCTGTTACCGCCCGGCACACATAGTCAAAATGAGGCGTCCCGCCCCTGATCACTGCACCAAAAGCTATGATCGCTTCTGGCTTATCGTCACTGTCTTTGCTGCGCTCCCACACTTGCCTGCACACAAAAGGAAGTTCAAAACAGCCGGGCACAGCTATATTCTCAATGATATCGCCGCCAAATTTGTGAATGATACCCTCACAGCCATTTTTGAGCTCGCGCACTATCTTATCATTCCATTCGGTATGCACTATGGCTACCCTGGCCAATTTTAAAGTTGCCAGTAAATGTGTATCCAGTAAACTAAAACTATCCTTCGATTGCGCCATAAAAAATCCCCTTTTCGCCATCAAAGGTAAAAAGGGGAATGATATAAAAAGTAAATAATTAGTTCACTTCGCCTAAGCGCGCCAGTTCCTTGTCCATATCACGCGCATGCATGCTTTTAGGGTATTCGTCACGTATGCGTTTGAAAGCATCCTTTGCTTCTGCCGTTTTACCGGTTGCTTCATAAGCCATACCCAATTGGTACAGGAACATAGGCGTAACCAATACGTCGTTTTTATCAGATGTCGCTTTCTTAAAGCTTTCTATGCCCTTTTCATTATCGCCGGTTTCTACATAGGCTTCGCCCAGTACGCCTGTTGCCATATTGCCCAGCAAAGTGCCCTTACCATCAAATGCCTTCAAAGCCTTGATAGCGCCACCCGGATCGCCCATTTTCAGCAGGCAGATACCTTCATAGTAATGTGCTACATTACCTGCAGCTGTGCCGCTGTACTTAGTGGCTATCTTTGCAAATCCCGGATTTTTACCGTCGCCGTTCAGCGCCAGGTTCAGCGAGTCTGCTTCGAAATAACGCTGGCAGTATGATAATGCAGTGGCCGCCTTATCTTCAGAAGGGCCTTTATACAGCTTAAAATAACCGATTGTGCCAAAAACCAATACCAATACTACTGTTGTAACGGTGCTGATCTGCTTCTTATTGGTTTCATAAAATGTTTCGATCTTACCTAGGGTCAATGGGTTGATCTCCTCATCCTTATACTCCCTTTCTTTCACAGGAGATGTCGATCTTGATGAATTTGCCATAATTACTTTCTAATTGATACTGGTTTTAAACTTCCCTTGATTAAGATTTATAATACTTTTTTCAGATTGCAAATGTAATACCTTTAACGGTTTAATCAACTATAAACGGATAATTTTGGTCTGCATAAATATCCTTATATAATTCATTATCATCCGGGTAAGGGCTGTCTTCGGCAAACTTAACGGCTTCTTCCACCTCCATTTTCACTTTTTCATTGATCTGCTCTATCTGTTCGTCTGTGGCCCATTTATTCTCAGTAATGGTTTTCAGCACCTGTGTTATCGGGTCCTTTTCCTTATACTCTTCCAGTTCTTCCTTGGTACGGTACTTGGCAGGGTCGCTCATAGAGTGCCCGCGATAACGGTATGTTTTTATCTCCAGGAAAGTAGGCCCGCCACCTTCTCTGGCGCGCTTTACCGCTCTTTCTATGCCTTTATGCACCTCTTCACAACTCATACCATCCACAGTGTCTCCCGGCATGTCGTATGCATCAGCAAGTCGGTATATGTCCAGTACTTTTGAAGTACGCTCTACCGATGTACCCATTGCATAATGGTTGTTTTCACATATGAACACTACGGGCAACTGCCACAGTACCGCCATATTGAAAGCTTCATGCAGCAGTCCCTGCCGCGCAGCGCCATCTCCAAACATGCAAATCGTTGCCCTGTCTGTTCCCTGGTACTGCTCCGCAAATGCTATTCCTGCCCCCAGCCCTATCTGTCCACCCACTATACCATGCCCGCCAAAAAAACGCTTTTCCTTAGAGAAGAAGTGCATACTGCCTCCTTTGCCCTTCGTACAGCCGGTCGCTTTGCCATACAGTTCAGCCATACACTCCTTTGCCGGGATGCCCTTGGCTATCGCCAGTCCATGGTCACGGTAAGCCGTGATCATATTGTCATCATCACGCATCGCGGTCATTGCGCCCGCGGCTATAGCTTCCTGCCCTATATACAGATGACAAAAACCCCGTATTTTCTGCATGCCGTACAGTTGCCCCGCCTTTTCTTCAAATTTGCGCAGCAATAGCATGATCTCATACCAATACAAATATGTTTCCTTACCGAACGGTGTCTGCACTATTGTTTAAATTTGTGCGAATTTATAAAAATTTTTGCTTCCAATAACGCCCTTTGAACACTATTAATAAAATAACGCTCGTCCAGTATCGCAATTACGCTTCGGCAAACTACGACTTCCCCGGCCCTGTCACCTGCATCACAGGCGCCAATGGCAGCGGCAAGACCAACCTGCTCGATGCAATCTATTATTTATGCTATACCAAGAGTTACTTTAGCGCCTACCAGCAAAATAGTGTACAGAACGGGTTCGATGGCTTCCGGCTCTCGGGGGTGTTCGATCGCGCTGGCAGCCCCGAAGTCATCACCTGTAAATGGAAGGCAGGAAAAAAAGAAATATATAAGAACGACATCGAGTACGAAAAAATAACAGATCACATCGGAGCTTGGTCTGCGGTAATGATAGCGCCCGATGATACGGAGTTGATAAACGGTGGCAGCGAGCTACGCCGGAAATGGATAGACGGCATCCTCGGCCAGGTCGACAAAACCTACCTCGAAGATCTCATGCACTATCAGAGAGTATTACTGCAGCGCAATGCCTGGTTGAAAATACAGGCCTACAAACCTGCCGAAAACAACACCGAACTCGAATATTACAATGGCGAAATGTCGCGCGATGCCGCATATATTTATCAGCAGCGGACTACGTTTTTACAGGTCTTCATGCCATTGCTTGTTAATTTTTATCACCTGCTGTCACGCGGCAAAGAACAACTGGCAGTTACCTACACGAGCGATCTCTCCCAAAAAACATTGCAGCATTGGCTCGACCAAAACCTGCAATACGACCTCCGCTATCAGCGCACACTGCGTGGCATACACAAAGACGACTGGGAATTTGAGCTGAACGGATTGAAGCTAAAGCAATTCGGCTCACAAGGACAAAAAAAAGAGCTTTTTATTCGCATTGAAACTGGCACAATACGCCTACCTCAGCAAAACACTCGGCCATCTGCCTATTCTTTTACTTGATGACATCTTCGAAAAACTCGACCAGGACCGCATGGAAGCACTCCTCCAAATCATCCGCGGCGATGGTTTCGGTCAGGTAATACTCACCGACACCCATCCAGAACGCATCCGCACTGCGTTTGGTCATGAAGCAGAGGTGGCGTTTATTCACTTGTAGAAAGGAATGGCATTTTACCTTGAAACCACAACTTTCCTAAATGTCGTCACTGTATTTGCGGCTTCAATTTTAAAGACATAAACGCCGGGTGTAAGGTCAGTCACGGGAATCTTAGTATTTATGTTCTTAAGAGCATACATTTTAATAAGTCGTCCTGTTATATCATAAATATAGCAGTTGGCATTTTTGTCGGCACAACTAATAGTACATTCTGTAGAAGTTGGGTTTGGATAAATATTTATACTGGCAGAAGTGGCACCCAAATTCAATTCAGAAGTAAGTAAAGGATTTTCTTCTTTACAGTTATGATAATAATATACACCGCACGCTAGTTGTGGATCATACTTGGCTGTAAACATATTTGTAGTCCCGGAAGTACCATATAGAGAATCACTGGCGATCTGCATAGTATCTAATGTATTGTTGCCAATTATATAAAGAGTATTGTCTTTCCCGGTAACTATCGATATTTTATCACTTGACCTACCGCCTGACGGCAATACCGAGGTACCAATATAACTTCCTGCAGAAGACCATCCGGAAATAAATAATGGGTCCAAATTTTTAACAGGAGGATTAATAATATGTCCGTCCATCGTATCATTTGCCACAACACTGCTAGTACCGAAGTGGCCAAGCACCCATGCATTATCACATCCATCCAAAGTAACTCCTTCTGAATATACATATGTGCCTTTCATTGTTTTTGCCCATAACAGGCCGCCCGAAGCATCATATTTAGCAAGGTAACTGTACGACCCCGAACCATAAGGCAACGTATAAGTATCAAGAGTGAAATTGTTACTATAATAACCCAAAGTAAACATTTCCGAACTTGAATTTACTGCAATATCACTAATATAAGCCGCATAAGTACCGTCCCCATTTTTTTTAGCCCATAGAACATTGCCCGCATTGTCAAGCTTTGTTATAAAAGTCGTTGCCATCGCTTTTAAGCCACTAGTGTCAGTCAAAGTGTCCGATCCGAATATCATTTCATAGTGAAAAAAAGAACCCGTCAAATAAATATCATTTGACGGAGTGAGGCCTATATTAACTACGTAGTCGTCACTATCATTACCAAAATGCTTTGCCCATACTGTGTTACCACTCGAATCCAGTTTGGCCACTAACATATCATGAGTTTTTTCCGAGGTATCATAGTTTGGAAAATAATAGCTCCCGATGTGCGCATTTGTTGAGAAATTAGAGATCAGATAAAGATTTCCTGCACAATCAGACCTCAAACTGTTTCCGATATTCCAAAACGAATATGGAAAATCACCAACAGATTTCACCCATTCATTATTACCAGCGGTGTCAAATTTTGCGAGAAACAAGTATGACAATTTAGTAGGGTCAGTATAGGATCCAAGGTAAGAGTTTCTTAAAGTATTGCCATCAAATGAAATGACTGTATCATAAGCCCCCAACAAATATTCATTCCCAAATAAATCGCTGGTAAGGCCGAGTACGCCAATCCTTCCTGTTGTATTGTTGCCTGTGTTTGTTTTTACCCATTTCAAATTACCGGCAGTGTCAAACTTAGATAAATACACTCTTGTGTAACCTATACTCTTTATCGTATCTGTCGTGAAATCCATTCCGCTAAACGTTTCACCACAAACATATACATCGTCTGAAGTGCCGCTTGCGGAAAAGTGTGCATAGTTATTACAGCCTCTGGTACCATTTGCCCAATCCCACACTTGCGCTGCGGATTCTAAATGAACTAAAACGAATATAAATAGTACAGTTATTGTAATAAAATTCCTCATACCAAACATTTAAAGCAAATATACAAATTGTATTGAGTAATATTGATAGTAACCTTCCATAATTACAATGGTGATTTTGACGATTACACTTCTTACCTTTGATTAATAGCAATTTTATGATAAGGCAGATCATCGTCCCCACGGAAAATACCTGGCTACTTCATCTACCTGATGAATTTGTTGGAAAATCCGTTGAGGTGATCGCATTTTCAATTGATGACGTCAATACAACCAACCAGCCTGTAAACACAAAAAGAACAGTTACAGAGGCAATTGCTTTCTATGAAAAAAATGCCGTTGATTTCAGCACACTGAAAAAATGGACGAGAACGGATCTCTATAAACGCACTTAACTTCACATCATGAGTACACGTCGGGTAGGCATTTTAAATCCTAAGGCCGCAAGACTGTTAAAGGCACTTGCTTATTTAAATCTTATTGCCATCAAAGAAGAAAAAGACGATGAGTTTTTAAAAGTCATTAAGAAAATACGTAACAAAGCTAAAGACAGCACACTCACCCTTGATGACATTACTAAAGAAGTAGAGACTGTAAGGGCTCAACGCTACGCAAACAAAGTATAGAAAACCGACATCAATGTCATTGCTGATTAGACACCTCTTTTACGTAAATTTGCAACGCGCCCTAACAAAGGGATGTGCTAGTATAATACAATGATATTTTCATCAAAGCTTATAGAAGACGCAGTTCAGGAATTTTCAAGGCTGCCAGGTATTGGTAAGAAGACAGCCCTGCGCATGGTGTTGCAGTTGCTGCGCATGGAGGTTTCTGAGGTCGATGAATTTACCGGCGCTTTGTCCCGCATGCGGCACCAGGTAAAGTTTTGCAAGCAATGCCACAATGTGTCCGACAGCGATGTCTGTATCTTTTGCGTCAATCCGGGCCGAAATCATGCCCAAATATGTGTGGTGGAAACTATCCGTGATGTGATCGCCGTAGAAAGCACGCAGCAATACAGCGGCCTGTATCATGTGCTGGGTGGTATCCTCTCCCCCCTCGATGGCATAGGCCCGGAACAACTCAACATATCCACCCTCCACGACCGTGTAAAAGACATAGGTGCTACAGAGCTCATAATGGCACTTAGCCCCACCATCGAAGGCGACACTACTGTTTACTATATTGCCCGGCAACTAAAGGACCTCCCCATCACTATCACCACCATTGCCCGTGGCATCGCGTTTGGCGGCGAGCTCGAATATGCCGACGAAACCACACTCGCCCGCTCTATTGCCAAGCGGCTACCTATAGAAAGCTATGTATCTATGAATGGAAAGTAATTACAGCAGTACTTCTCCCTTATATACAAACACTGCAGGCCCAGTTAGCACCACATCTTTTGCAGAGTGTGGCGTATCTTTTCTAAACGACACTTCCAGTTGTCCGCCTGGGGTCGTCAGTACAGTTTTGAAGGTGCCTGTCTCAGAGCAGGTAGCGGCAATGGCCGCCGCCGTCACACCTGTACCACAACTTAGTGTCTCATCTTCCACACCCCGTTCGTAGGTGCGCACGGAAAGGTTGCCCTGTGTCATCTCCACAAAATTCACATTGATGCCGCCCGGCAGAAACTCCGGCCTGTTCCTGATACGCCTGCCCTCATTAAACACATCCGTTGTCTGCACATCCTTTACCCAGAGTACATAGTGCGGAGAGCCGGTATTGAGTATCGTATGGTCGTCGCCTATGTGCAACTCGTCCACATTTTTCATGTGCAGGCTTATCAGGCCATCATCGTTTATGTGAGCCGTATGCGGCCCATCAATAGCTACAAAATCAGCTACAGACGCTATCAGGCCCAGGTGCTTTGCAAATGCCGTTATACACCTGCCGCCATTCCCGCACATAGTGCTCTCTCCTCCGTCCGAATTATAATACACCATCCTGAAGTCATACCCCGCGGCACGCTCCAGCAGCATCAGCCCGTCCGCTCCTATCCCGAAACGTCTGTGACATAAATGCGCCACCTGTTCCCGCGACAGTTGCACTCCGCCATCCCGGTTATCTATCAGGATAAAATCATTGCCTGTACCTTGGTATTTATAAAAGATCATAAGAGTTCGCAGCCATTCCGGCAATGCAAAAATAACCCATTAACGGCTATTTTTCGCCGGGCGGTAAAAACCAGGGTGCCACTACCACAATACAGGATAATTAGTATATTTATTTTCAAAAAAATCCACCATGCCAGCCAAAAAAGAACGCAGTGCCGTCCCTGCCGAAAAACTGGAACTTTACGACAAGCTCATAGCCACAAATCCCGCCATAGAGCGCAAGGGTGCTACCATACCCTACACCTCCCACAACGGCCATATGTTCTCTCTCATGGACGATGATGGAAACCTCGGCCTCCGGCTGCCCAAAGCAGAGATAGACCCTTTCCTCAAAAAATATAAAACAGCCCTTCGTGAGGCCTACGGCATCGTTCAGAAAGAATATGTCGTAGTACCCGACAAGCTCTTTAAAAATACAAAAGAACTAACGCCTTATTTCGAAACCAGCTTCAAATATGTCAGCTCATTGAAACCCAAACCCGGCAAAAAGGATGCATAAAAAAAGCGCCTGAGCAGTTGCTCCGGCGCTTCCATAAAAAAATTGATTGACTACTTACCCACTGTTATCTGTCTCACTACAGAGTTGGTCGCAGTCTGTATCCGCATCAGGTACACCCCGGGCGGCAGGCTGGCCACAGAATAGTTAATTGTGTTCACGCCCGCTGTCACATTTTCCACCAGACGCTCACCTACAGTTCTGCCCACCATATCTGTCAGCGATATCGTAGCCTGCTCATTGCCTGTTGCCGTATACCGTATATGCACCTCGTCAGCAGCCGGGTTCGGATATATCGATACCCCACCCAAGCTATTTAAGCCCTTTATAGACGACGGCACCAGCGTAGGTGCCTGTGTATAATATATCACATTCGAGAGGTACGATGCTCCGGCCGACGTATCATAGCCCATCAGCAGCAACGGGTTATGAAATCCAGGCGTCCACCACATGTATAAATCTTCCCGCGCTGTATCTACAGAAGGCGTCCCAAGATAATTGGAACTGTCTATCAAAATAGTCACAAAGTGTACCCTAAGCGCGTTGGTGTAAGTACCTGATGGCAGTATAAGTGTCCCGTAGCCATCACCCGCCAGTGTGTCCAGGTAGGTTGTATAGTCACCGTAGGTTGGCTCAGCTACCACTGCCGTATCCAGTTTTAATGTTCCGTAGGTCATCGGGTACATCATTAAGTTCAGCGGCTTTGAATAATACTCTAGCCCGTATGAATCACCACTACCCGTCTGCCCAAACTTTGTCGCATCCGTCACATAATATTCATAATAACCCATCCCGTCATTAGTCGATAGGGTGCTTCCGGGGAACGAATCGCAATACAAGGTACCTGTGCATCCCGCATATATCGTCGTATCAGCCTGTGTCTCTGTCAGCGATGCATAGTTCCATGTCACACCGGCTCCGCTCGCTCCTGCCGTCACTCCCGTGGTATCACAGTAATGTCCGATAAATCCCTCCCCCGGTACCGCATTACTGGTTGCACCTGTAAGGGTGGGTTGTGCAAATGCCGCCGCGGTCATCAGCAGGCAGGCTCCAAATAAGAATAGTTGCTTCATTTTTATCCTTTTATAGGTGAGTAATCAATTGGCAGCGAAAATAGCTCCTTTTGCATATCACTTTCCACAATACACTGAAAAATATTTTAATTTATCACATTCTTAACAACCCATCCAGGAAACTTAACCCATATATCATATATGCCGTTTCCGGCCAAAACGTTGCCAATGATCCAAATTTTATTACGCTATACACCCGCCCTCTTTTCCACTCCTCACCCAAAACTGCCGTCTATTAATTATCTTGCACCTTCATTATGGATTACAACCGTTACTTAGTTACCGCAGCGCTTCCTTATGCCAATGGCCCGGTCCACATCGGCCACCTGGCGGGTTGCTACCTGCCTGCCGATATATATGTCCGTTACCAGCGCGCCCGCAAACGCGATGTGCAGTTCGTGTGTGGCACAGATGAGCACGGTGTGCCCATCACCATACGGGCTATGAAAGAAGGCATCACCCCCCAGGATGTGGTAGATAAATATCATACTGTCATCAAAAACAGCTTTGCCGCTATGGGCATCTCCGTCGATATCTTTTCCCGTACTTCCAATAAGGTCCATCACGAGACCGCACAGGCCTTTTTTAAGAAGCTGTTCGACAAAGGTGTCTTTGAAGAGCGCGAAAGTGAGCAGTATTACGATGAGTCAAAGGGTATTTTTCTGGCCGATAGGTACATCATCGGCACCTGCCCGGTTTGTGGCAATGAGAACGCTTATGGCGACCAATGCGAACGCTGTGGAAGCACCCTTTCACCCGAAATGCTCATCAACCCGCATAGCGCCCTCAGCAGCGCCATACCGGTAAAGAAGAAGACCAAACATTGGTATTTCCCCCTCGACAAATATGAGCAATGGCTCAGAGAATGGATAGTAGACGGTAAGAAAGACGAATGGAAAGCCAATGTCTACGGCCAGTGCAAAAGCTGGATAGACAGCGGCCTTCAGGCCCGCGCCATGACCCGCGACAGCAACTGGGGCATACCCGTTCCGCTCCCTGATGCCGAGGGCAAAGTACTCTACGTCTGGTTCGATGCCCCGATTGGTTATATCAGCGCCACCAAGGAGCTCACTTCACAGTGGAGCGATTATTGGTGCAAGGAAGATACCAAGCTCGTACACTTCATCGGCAAAGACAACATCGTATTCCATTGCATTATATTCCCTGCTATGCTCAAAGCGCACGGCGGGTTTGTATTACCAGACAACGTACCGGCCAATGAGTTCCTCAACATCGAGGGCGAAAAGGTCTCTACTTCCCGCAACTGGGCCGTTTGGGTCAATGAATACGTAACCGATTTCCCTGACCAGCAGGATACCCTCCGCTACGTCCTTTGCGCAAACGCACCCGAAACTAAAGACAACGATTTCACCTGGAAGGACTTCCAGGATCGCACCAACAATGAACTCGTCAATATCTTCGGCAACTTCGTTAACCGGGCCTTTGTACTCATGCACAAGCTATGCGGTGGCAAGGTCCCCAAACTGCATCACGATGTAATGGACGATG
>JABDCE010000071.1:9871-10474 GCA_013288285.1 Bacteroidota bacterium | reverse complement strand
CTCTGACGAAGAGAACAGGCTTGTCCGCGAAAATGATTCGCTCAAATATTATGTAGCATCAGACGATACTTCGAATACCGTTTGCCTGAATGAAGAAGAGTTCTTTTACAAACTGCTTAACAGGTCGCAGAAAACAATTGCCGAAGGACATTACATTACAGAGGGTGACAGGTACCTGCAAACAGGTAAATGGATAGAGCGATATGACAATGGTAAGCTTAAAACTACAGGAAGTTACCACCGCAATAAGCCTATAGGTACCTGGCAGGAGTTTTACTCCACGGGAAAGTTGAAAACGGTCTTCAATTATTCGATCATAACGAACGAAAAGGGCGGCACCAACTACTGTTTGTCTGGCACCTGGCAGGAGTTCTTTCCTGATGGCAAAATCAAAGTGAACGGACTCTATATAGCCAGTGAAATGAAGGGTATGGATACCATCATTGTCGATGATCCTATAACAGACCAAAAAATAACGAAGGTGACCACTCGTGACGAATACAAGCCCATCAAAACAGGTACCTGGGAATACTATTCCGAGAACGGGGAATTAGACCGTAAAGAGGAGTTTTAGCCCAACAGGCTCAGTACATTCTTTATGTC
>JABDCE010000071.1:0-9861 GCA_013288285.1 Bacteroidota bacterium | reverse complement strand
TCCTGTCGAGTTTTGCTTTTAGTCGTTCCAGCAATTCTCCTTCTTTACCTATTTCGTATTTCAGGTCTTCTTCGGTGAGGGTGGGATACTTTTCCTGCAGTCTGTTTTTTATTTCTGGCCAGTTTTCTTTTATGTCTTTGGTTTCCATTGTTTGCGGTGTTTAGTCTACCGATATAAATGGCGTGCCAACGCAGTAACCATATTTATCCTGACATTTTTACGCAAACATTTTTTAAAAAATATGCCTTGTTTGAGTTGTTAATTGAATTCACGTTGTTTGTTAACTAAATAATAAGTACTATTTTGGCAATGATTACAAAACACACATTTCTAACTAGTTAAAACCAAACCATGGAGCACCATTATAAGTCTACAGGAGAAGACAACACAATTAGCCTTACACTCGCAGAAACATTATGCGCCAATTGGAGAGCCGCATACAGCGCTGCTTTCCCATCAGTTCCGCCTTTGGAGGTCTTTCGCGGCTTCCGTATACCGATCTTAGATATAACTCAGCTTGCGGCGCAGTCTGAGGCGGTGGCCGTAAGAGCGTACATGGGTATGGCAAATCCTACTGATTCCAGTACGGTAACCTTATTGCTTGTGCCAGTGGTTCTTGATGAAGCAGGTAATGAAGTAGACAAAATAATAAATACTGTCCCAGGCGGGCAGCCACAATATTTCATTTACGATTTTACCCAACCTTGTCCGTCAGTCTGCGACGTTACGAGCCCGTTATACGGCACACAGCAGCATAGGAAACCATAAAAAAACAGAGCGTGATCCTCGTTTCTCACATATACATGGGCGTTATCGTGCCATTAGCTATTGTATTGCCGCTTACAGCAGCAGTGGTACAATATAAGGGACTGCCTGAAGCATGTAAAATTCTGACGTGGTACCTGTTAATGGCCGGGGTTACAAATCTGATAGCTAAAATGCTTGCGATGCAAAGGATCAATAACCTCCCGGTCTTGCATATTTATACACTTGTAGAATTTGCCATCCTGTCAATGTTCTACAGAAGTGTTTTTAAAGGCTCGGAAGTAAGAAAGTGGATATTACCCGTATTGAGCTTATTCTTTTGTTTTTGTGTGGTTAGCGCTATTTTTTTCCAGACGATATTCATTTACAATAGTTATTCCAGGTCTGTTAGTGCTATCATTATGATGATATACTCGATCGCTTACTTCAAAAATGCCTTGGATCGGGACGATCTGCCTTCGATGGATTTTTCACCATTGCTATGGATCAATGCTGCACTGCTGGTTTATTTCGGCGGAGCGGTTTTTTTGTTTGCCTCGTCAAATCTCATACAGTCCAACTTGGTGATGAACATTATTTTTTGGAACATTCATGCATCATTGGTGCTGATCATGTATATATTGTTCACTATAGGGCTACTCCATGCAAAACGTAATTGACAATATATACTTGTTTGTAGGGTTAGGAATGGCGGGAACATTTCTGCTGAGCGTGTCTATAGTGTTCTTTTATATCAGGTACCAGAAGAAGTTCATTGTACAGCGCGAGAAAATGCAGAAAGCTGAACTTGACTACCAGGTGAAGCTGTTGTATGCAACTTTTCAATCGCAGGAGAATGAGCGGAAAAGGATAGGGCAGGACATGCACGACGATGTTTGTGGCAACCTGGCTAACCTGCGCCTGGTGATTGGTAAATGCGAACGCGGCCTCACTGATCAGGTAACAATTGACACGATAAAAAAAAGCCAGCAGATGATAGACGCTTTGATCACCAGGGTTCGCGATATTTCCCATGATCTGTCGCCGTCAGGGTTAGAGGTTTTCGGGCTGGTGGATACGCTTGAGAATTTGTGCGACAATATCCGCAATTCGTCTGGGATCAATATCTCTATTCATAATCATGCAGTCGGGGCGCTGGAGAAAATAGACATCAATACATCGTTGGCGTTATACAGAGTGATGCAGGAACTGCTATCTAATACTATAAAACACGCAGTGGCAAAATCGGTAGACATAGAAATGCAGGAAGAACCCAATGCCGTATTGATCAACTACAGTGACAACGGGAAAGGTTTTGACCAGGAGAAATTGAAAAGCAGGGGGATAGGGTTGCATAATATCAAAAGCAGGCTGGACATGATAAACAGCACATTTGTGGTGAAAACGGCTCCCGGAGGCGGGTTTGGGTTATCTATCCGGCTTCCGTTAGCTTAATTGTTGATGAACATAAAAAACTCCGACCATGGACAGGATAAAGATAGCGCTTATCGACGACCAGCGCTTATTTCGTGAAGGGCTCGCCGCAATGCTGAAAAGCGTAGACGATTTTGATATGCTGGCCGTGCATGAGAATGGCAACGTATTCCTACACAATCTGCAATCCATGCCAGAACGGCCGCACATAGCAATTGTGGACATGAGCATGCCGGAAATAAATGGAGTGGACCTGTCAATAGCTTTGCAGCGCGACTTTCCTGAAATTAAGATCATTATTCTTACCGTATATAACCAGGAAGTGTTTATTCACAAAATGGTGAAATTAGGGGTATCGGGATACCTGCTAAAGAACTGTGACATAGAAGAGGTAATAACCGCCATCCGTTCTACTTTTAAAACAGGTTTTTACTTCAATGAAGCTGTGTTGAAAGCATTGAAGAACAGCCATAAATACAAGAGTTCTGTTGTACGCAATACGAATAATATCCCAATCCTGCTTTCAGATAGAGAAGCCGAAGTTTTACAACTGATCTGCAAGGAATTCACTACCGCAGAAATAGGGGAACAAATGCACATTAGTGCCCGTACTGTGGATGGCCATAGAAACAATCTTCTTTTAAAAACTGGCTGCCGCAATACTGCCGGCCTAGTCCTTTTTGCAGTATCCAACGGCGTCTACAACGCCATCTATCCATAATATTGGAGTACCCCCGTAAAAACACCTGATTTTAAAATCAGGTGTTTTTACGCGTTCGCATGACTTTCTGGTGCCCTTACTTTGCATCATCAACCTATCGACAAATAAATATGAAATTTACATAATCGTCTGTTTTATTTATTTGTTATTTTTTAATAAAAATATTGTTATCTGTATATTAATTTTTAAAAACCTTAATACGGAGATAACACAGGAGTACAACCTTTAAGCAAGCAATAAAAGACATTGTCTGAATTGAAGTTTTTATTAGCATCATGGACCTCGAATCCGGCCGGAAGAATAAAGGTGTCTATAGATGTTAGTAAAGGTGACTGACGAAAAACCTAAAATAGAGTAGTCAAAAAAAAGGCGGAAACCGAAAAGCCTGAATAGAGTAGGTAATACTTTTTAAAATCAAATCTCATGTCAACAACACTCGAAAAAAACAAAGCACCCCATGAAGCGAAACTCGTGCATTTGAACATGTCTGCGGTGACGCCACCAGCAGTTTCCCCGATCATGGAATTCCTCAGAGGGCAGGCTGCTACGGCATTGTCTGCATCACTGGGTGGATTGCCCCTCGTTAATTTTAATACAGGCGGCCTTGGCAACTTCCCGTATTATTATACCGATCCACGGACAACCAATTTCAATATAAGCACCTATAATTGGATCAACACAAATGTATTGTCTAACAATGCGCCGATCCAACAGTCATCCGGCTCTTATTTTTCAAACCAGGTATTGTCGGTATTGTCAAAGATCCAGTATTCACTGTCTGTAGCAGACCAGGCAGCGCTGAACGCTGCAAAATCAAACGCTACAAACCAGCAGTTGGCTGTATTGCAGGCATGGCAGGCAAACATGGGCCCTTTCCCTACGGGAACAGGAAATCCGATAGATAATATCATGACAACGATAGCCTCTACATGGGCTACTCCGGCTACATCTTTGTATGCTATCCAGACATCAGTAAATCTTCGTGCATTGCTCAATAACGCACCTGCATCAGGACAAACTATACTTCCAGTAGTAGTGTCTTATCTGAACGCATTAGGCGCAAGCGTAGCGCTTTCTAATGCTGTGCTGATGAACAATAGTTATGTGGCGATGGCCCTTGCCGCATTACAGACGCCAACAGCAGCTAATGGTGGCTTCCTGACCAATGACGGTACCGGTAAGTACTATCCTGCTTACAATGTAAGCACGCCGTTGCCTACCATTATCAGTAACCTGCAGTCAGGTTCAAACCCGATCTCCATTTCTATGAATGTGAGCATTGCAAACGCAAGCGAATATTCCGTATCTATCCAGGGTGGCACTGCGTTCAATATTCCTTTTGGTGGCTTCTTTGGTCTCAGCGTTGGTGGCAATGCAAGTTATTTCCACGACGAAATAGTTCAGAATTCTTCTTCTGTGAATGTACAGATGACCTTTACAGGCGCAACGATCGTGAACTTCTCCCCGGCGCCATTCAACCAGGCTACACAGCAAAACTGGTTCTGGATGCAGCCAATACTCGAAGCGATCAGGAATGGCCAGCAGGATGTATCCGGCTACAAGTTCGCAGTAGCTCCGGGTATCGACTTCAGCGCCAACGGGCCATTTGGCCTGCTCCAGGGAGTGGCTATGACCAACTACCCAAGCGCGGTCATCACCATTAAGAGCTCCAACTACCAGAGCATTCAGACTACTTTCCAGCAAACTGTATCAACCTCGGTATCTTTCCTGGGTATACCACTGGGTGGCGGCTCTGAGTCTACTTATTCGCATTCTGCGTCATCATCAGCATCTGATTCTACAGTGGTTATTACGCTTAACCCACCACCAAGTATGGTGGCCGGAACCAGCACCAGCTCTGTAGGTTGGATCATGGGCGTACAAACAAATTATCCCGTTCAGTAATAGGGATTTGAAATCAATTCACCTGAAAGCAAACTGCCTGCATACTTTATGCAGGCAGTTTTTTAAATTGCGTCAAATAAAAAATGTTGACTTCAATTGTTGAACAACTGGCTTCACTTGCAGGGTCAGTATTATCCCGCGGCAGAGCCGCCAGGCAAGCACCTGCACGCGGTGGCAGGAGGCTCATGGGTATTTCATTTACGCTGCCCGCAGGCGTAACGCTATTGCCATTTTATACCGGAGCAGCAGGTAATTTTCCTTATTATTATACCGACCCCAGAAATCTTTCGTTCAACAGCCTGACCTA
Organism: Bacteroidota bacterium; assembly: GCA_013288285.1. Lineage (GTDB taxonomy): Bacteria > Bacteroidota > Bacteroidia > Chitinophagales > Chitinophagaceae > Nemorincola. The sequence continues at coordinate 4,750 of JABDCE010000071.1, read as the reverse complement.
TAACTGGATCAATGCTAATCTGCAGGGCAATGTTCCCCCTATTATGGCCGACAATGGCTATTTCACTAACTTTTTTCTCGCAGCGCTTGCGAGTATAAATTATTCTCTTTCCAGCGCCGACCAGGCAGCATTGAATACGGCGCAGCAAAATGCAACAAACCAGCAAATGGCTTTGCTGATGGGGTGGAGGAGTGTGTTTGGCAGCCTGCCCCCGGTTACCGGAACCCAACAGCCTATAGATGCTATCCTGGGTGTCATTTGCAAACAGTGGGCCAGCCCACAAACAAGCCTTACAATACTTCAGAGCACTACAAATATAAACACTGTTTTAAACAATACTCCAGCCAGCGCAAGCAGCCTGCTGCCGCAACTTGCCGCTTATCTCAATGCGCTGGGCAGCGCTGTGCCGCTGATGAACGCCACGTCTATGAATTATGGGTACCTGCAAAATGCGTTGGCGGCATTGCAAAAACCGACACTCGCAAATGGTGGTTTACTGGCCAATAACCAGAACCTCTACCCGGCATATGCCGTTACAACTCCGTTGCCGGATATAATAAACGGACTTAACAATCCGGCTAATACTGTTGTGCTGAATGTAACCGTAAGTAAAGTATCGGGCAGTGATGATGTGTTGATAACGCCAGCACAGGGCTCAGCCGAGAATGCGGACATCAGTGATTTTTTCTCCATCGTCACTGACCAATACTCCAATTACTTTGCCAACATAGTGGCTATGAGCACCGCTCCTGTACAAGTGGAAATGACCTTTCCCGGGCTTACAATAGTCAACTTCGGCCCTGTTGCTTTTAATCCCGCCAATGGGCAGAACTGGTTTTGGATGGGACCGATCACAGACGCGATTAAAAACGGGACTAACGATGTTTCGGGATTTAAATTTTCGCCTGTTCCCGGTATCGATTTCTCCGGTTCAGGCCCGTTTGGGTTTCTTACGAGCGTAGCCATATCTAACCAGCCTTCTTTTAAGATCATAGCGGAGAATGTACCCGCAAGCACGGTGCAGACTGCGATTCAGGGGGCTGCTACTGTTTCTTTATCTTTTCTTAAAACCAAACTCGGAGGAGAAGCTATGGCTTATAATATGGAGGCTTCAAACTCCAACCTGGGTGCTGTTCATTTATTGCCCATGACAGAGCCGCCTACGGTAGCGACTGCAACGGCCGCAGTTGAGGATGCCAGCCCATCGGCTACAGGTCCGCTTACCCTGACGCTTACTCCAGCCACAGTCGGCGCTACCTCTGCGGGATTGGATTCAATGGCATGGGTGCATGGTGTTACCACCAGTTATCCAGCAGCCTGACCATGTACCTAATGTTTCTTAACAATATGTATAGCTTAGTATGACTGGCATAATGCCTATTTTTGCTATACAGTGTTCCTTACGATAAAAAATATTGCTTTGGCTTGCCTGGCCGCCTGCGTCTGTAGCGCAGGGTATGCTCAAAGCAATTACTATGAAGAAACACCAAAGCGATTTGATGGCGGGCTGATACTGGGGGCCAACTTTTCGCAGGTAGATGGGGATACTTACTATGGTTTTCATAAAGTAGGCTTGCATACGGGCGGTGTAGTATACATTCACTTTAACGAAAAATTCGGGGTTAGTATGGAGTTGCTTTATTCACAAAAAGGCAGCCGTGGTGAGGTGGTTACAGAATCGCCCTATGTAGGCGAGTACGTGTCGAAGTATTTTATGAATGTGAACTACGTTGAGGTGCCGGTAACGTTTCACTACAAAGAACACGGTTATGATTTTGAAGCCGGCGTATCCTATGCTCGCCTTGTTAGTTCCAAAGAATGGGTGTTGGCAGACCAGCCTGTAGTCATTGACCCAATACTGAACGCCTTTAATACCACTGATCTGGACTATATAGTAGGGGTAGGGCGGAAGATCTACAAAAAGCTATATGGCAGCGTGCGTTATCAGTATTCCATCACCTCGATACGCCCATTCGACCGGATACCGCTTGGATACGGATACGGTAATGACGGACAGTACAATAATCTGTTTAACGTAAGGTTGATGTATATATTCTAAACGCAGACTGCTATTGGTTTGCGGAGGTCACGGTGTATCCCGCTTTTCTCAGTAGATTCAACACACCATTGTCACCCCACAAATGGCCGGCTCCCACGGCAAAGAACACGGAGGATACCTTCATCTTACCCTCCATCCTTGGTATCCATTTTTCGTTTCGCCCATCAAGAAACAAGGCCATGTCACCTAGCTCTTTAGATAGGTTTATCAGCGTGTAGAGCGTCTTTATATCCTGTGTCTTGTAGGCATGGATCAGTTGTTGGTAATCGGTGTCTGGTTTGTTTGTGTTCTGTATTTCCTCTATCAGTGCGTTGATGATTGTGTCCACCGGTATGGTCTCCAGCACGGCTATCTGTTCTTCAGGGTCTTCGAGTCCCATTATTTCCTTATCTGTTTTGTGGGCCGTTTTCAGTATGCTGTCTTCATAAGACACAGGATCGGCGCAGTCGGTACCGTTTGTCATCATAATACTTTCCAGCGCTATTGGTTTCATTTGCTGCAATAAAGATATATCCAGGCCCAGGCTGTCCTTCAGGTAGCGTTTTAGTAACTGGTATTGTGCCGGAGTGAAGTAATCCTTCAGCTTTTTCCCGGTATTGTTTATGAGTCCGGTAGTTACTTTAGCAATCACAGCAGGGTCGTCAATGTCCATTTCCAGGCACACTTTGTCACATGCTGCAAGGCTTGTTTCCATTTTTTTGGTCCATACATAATCATCCCGGCAAATCATGTGCATGGTGCCGAAGATGTAAGAAGGTTTGGTGAGCGATTTACCGCTGATGCGCCAAAGAAGAGAGTTGTTACTTGCATGGTCTGGCTGGGATAGAACACGCGAGGAAAGCACTGTTATCAGCAATACGGTTAATAACAGTGATATTCTTTTCATGTAATATTTTTTACGGCAATTGAGTTGATAAAAGTAGTGCTTATTGCAGTTGGCGGTAGGTATCGCCGGTCACAACATTGTAATTAATTATTCATTGCGTACTTTCGCACCGACTACAATACCGGGTTATCGCTCGCAGCAATGCGGGAGGAAAGTCCGGACAGCAAAGAGCAGCGCACTACCTAACGGGTAGGTCCTGATTTATCAGGAACAGACAGTGCCACAGAAAATGACCGTCTGGCTGTGGTCTTAGCGTATCATGGAGCGATCCGGCTTCGCTAAGGCTACAACCGGATAAGGGTGAAAACGTAGTGTAAGAGACTACGGTATTCATTGGCAACAATGAATACGGGTAAACCTTGCGTGCTGAAATACCAAGTATTCGGACGATTGACGGCGGCTCGCCGGATGTCCGTGGGTTGGTAGCTCGAGGTGTCGTGTGAACGGCATCCCAGATAAATGATAACCTCCTGAGCAATCAGGAACAGGATCCGGCTTACAGGTATTGTGGTTTTTTTTTTGATCAATTGGTTGAGGACTTATAAAATGCAAAGCGGCGCTTTACGCGCCGCCTTGTCTTCACCTCACCCTCACCTTTCGTTTCTCTTAGTTTACTGATATTTCATGCGTCGCAGGCTCAGTTACTTCCTTTTTGGGCAAACTGATGTTCAGTACCCCGTCGGTGTATTTTGCTGCTATTTTGCTGCTGTCTATCTTTTCATTGAGCGTAAAGCTCCTTTTGAATGACCTCATACGGTATTCGCTCCTCAGCCATTTTTTGTCCTGGGGCTGCTCCTTATTTTCTTCTTTTTGTTCGAAAGAAATGTGCAGTGTGTTTTTGTCGATATTGATCTTGAAATCCTCTTTTTTGAGGCCAGCTGCTATTACCTGCAATTCATAGCTGCCGTCCGTTTCATGGATGTTTACCGGAACCGTAAATAAGTCGCTGCTATCATTTACATGATGCAATCCGTTCTGGAGTACGTCTCCGAAAAATCCGCCGAATGTTGCTGGCGCAAAGCCATAGTTTCTTCTGTTGTACATAAGTTTTAGTTTTTTAGTGTTTACCTAAACATTGCAATCGTCGTACCATTCGCGAAAAACAGACATAATGGCTTATTTATTTTATCATTAGTGACATAATGTCATTTTGTGTAAATTTACATCGCAGATATGGCAGGATACTGGTTGGTGTATCGATCAAAATATAACCGAAGAGTTGGAGTCTCTGTGTAAAATAGATTTATCTTCGTCGGGTAATCGTGGTTATTATGAAAAGAATAGCGTGTTTGTTCGTTGTTTGTGCGTTGCTATTTACTACCTCCTGTACCAAAAAGAACAATAATGCCAATAGCGGCATCTGGAATATCGGCAGTATACAATATGGCGCCAGCGTAGTGCAGCTACAGGGAACTGAATTTACCGCTTCAAACGGCCTGAATGCCATGCATGCCTATTTCGCCACCGTACCTACAGTTACTGCCAACTATAAAATAGTCGACGAGAACAGGGCAGTTACAGGTGTATTAGCCGCGGGAGAAATAGCTATATCATTTAATGTGGAGGGCACAGATACCTATTTAAGCACCGGTACATCCAACGATTCGGCAAGCGTGGCTATAGAAGGAGGGATCATGACCATTAAGGTTTCTCCTACTCCGGTACAGCATTATGCAGGCGGCCCTGCCCTGGATGTAAATATAGCTTCAGGTGTTATTAAGACAAATAGCTACTAAAGTATTCTGACGCAGTTCCTACCATTTTTCCCCTCATGTTATTGGTTTCATTAATTATACGGTGTGAAT
>JABDCE010000070.1:3312-10926 GCA_013288285.1 Bacteroidota bacterium | reverse complement strand
TTGATAATATTAAGGTTAAATGATAATCGTCATTTTGTATAACCAAATGGTGAAAGGATAATGGCTAAGCGGGAAGTGGATATAGTAGTGCTTTCAGACATTCATTTAGGTACCTATGGCTGCCACGCAACCGAACTCCTCAGGTATCTTAAAAGTATCAAACCCAAGGCGGTAGTGCTCAACGGCGACATCATCGATGTGTGGCAGTTCAGCAAACGTTACTGGCCGGCTACCCACATGATGGTGGTAAAACACCTGATAGGGTATATAGCCAAGGATATACCGGTGTACTATATACCGGGTAACCATGATGAGATGCTGCGCCGTTTCAAAGGTTTTCACCTGGGATCACTGAAAATAACAAACAAGCTGTCGCTGAAAATAGACAATAAGCGGGTATGGATATTCCATGGTGATGTATTTGACGTGGTGATGCAGCATAGTCGGTGGCTGGCAAAGCTGGGCGCTATAGGCTACGATACGCTGATACTCATCAACAGGATGGTGAATTACTTCTCGGAGAAAATGGGAAGGGGTAAAATATCTTTCTCGAAGAAGGTTAAGAATACGGTAAAGAGCGCGGTGAAATTCATCAACAGCTTTGAAGATACGGTTTGCGATATAGCCATCGAGAATAACTACGATTATGTAGTGTGCGGACACATACACCACCCGGAAATAAAAAACGTTACCACCCAGCAGGGCAGTGTGGTATATATGAACTCCGGCGACTGGATAGAGAACCTTACAGCCCTTGAATACAGCGAAGGCAAATGGAGTATCTATAACTACAACGAAGACCTGGTAGCACAGGCTATAGACATCAATAAAAAGAAACAGGGAAAAGAAACGGCCAAGGAGCTTATGGCGAGCATGATGCTGGAGCTGAACATGAAGCCATCGAAAGGCTTTGAAGGCGTGGCAGAAGCGATAGAAGCCGCATAAGCCGGGCAGACCCCTAATTACTTTTTTCGAGCAAACACTAAATACTTTCTACTGAACGATGAAGATATTATTTGCAATACAGGGCACAGGCAACGGGCACCTGAGCCGCGCCCGTGATGTGTACCCAGAACTAGTGAAATACGGAGATGTGGATGTGCTGATCAGCGGTATACAGGCTGATGTTGATGTACCCTTCCCGGTAAAGTACAAGATGTATGGCATGAGCTTCATCTTCGGTAAGCGGGGGGGAGTGGATATAGTGCAGACAGCAAAACGCTCGAAACTATTCCGGCTGCTGAAAGACATCAGGGAGTTCCCTATAGAGCAGTATGACCTTGTGATCAATGATTTTGAACCGGTATCGGCATGGGCGTGTAAGCGGAAGAAACTGCCCTGCATATCGGTGAGCCACCAATGTGCAGTCCTGCACCCTAATGCACCAAAGCCAGCTACCGGCGACCCGATGGGGAAGTTAGTACTGGAGCGGTATGCACCGGTAACTGCGGCATACGGCTTTCACTTCAAGGCTTTCGGAGAGAACATATTTACACCGGTGATCAGGCGGGAAATAAGGGAGCTTACCGCAACAGACAGGGGCCACTACTCGGTATACCTGCCCGCATACGATGATGCGACAATAGTAAAGCACCTGTCTCAATTCCCGGACGCGAAGTGGGAAGTGTTTTCGAAGCACAACAAGTCGCCGTTTGTGGCGGGTAATGTATCTGTGACCAAGATAGATAATCGGGCATTTATAGAAAGTATGGCGGCCAGCGCGGGCGTACTGTGCGGGGCGGGATTTGAAGGGCCGGCAGAGGCTATGTACCTGAATAAGAAAGTGCTGGTGATACCGATGCAGACCCAATACGAACAACAATGCAACGCAGCTGGCGCAGCAGTAATGGGAGCGACGGTAATAAAAAACCTAAGTGAGAAAAATCACGGAATCATACGTCAGTGGCTGGATCAAGGGCAGCCGATAACCGTTAACTACCCCGACCATACCACAGACATCATAGCTAAAATCATGCAAAAGCATGCACCACCACATAAACAGAAAACAGAAAACATTACTGAGAAGGCACCTGGCCTTTATGTATAGCCAGGCCTACCACCTGCTGCTGGTAGCCACGGATGTATTGGTAGCCATCTACCTGTAACACCAAAACGAAATCATGAACCAGGAACAGGCTGCGGCGCCGGGACTGAGGTCGCTAAGTTGTCTCTGCGCTTAAAGTTATACTTCACACCAAGATTGAGTAAAACGGAATAATCACGCTCCGGCGCAAAGTTCAGCTGAGATGTGAACATGTAGTGGCATGAAGGGCCGAACGAAAGGTCGTATCTGTTGCTGAGGCGGTAGTCGAAATTCAATTGCACTGTACCCCAGGTACTTAGCAGGTTGCAGTTACTGTTAAAGCTTTCTTTCGACTCTATATTCCGCTCCTTGCCCGCATCCAGGATCAAAGTGCGTGGCATATTGCGCGAAAATTCTGCACCGATGAACGGAGTGAAAGAAAGTTTATTACTCAACTTAGCTACTTCATAGCCCACTTTAACGGGTACCATCACATGTGGATTGAAGTCTGTTATTCCGTTTGTGACCCAACCAACAAAAGGTAAATCATTGCTCTGGGCAAATACTAACCATGCATTTTTGTCTAAAGTGGCTATGGAACCGTTTTTGATGTAAACACCTGTTCGCAGATAACCGATGCCCGTGGCGAACTGCCACTTACCTGTACGGTAGCCTATGTCCATTTGACCCTGGTAGGAAAGCACACTATGGTTGTCGTAAGAAGTCCAGGAAGACGGGACGGGCATAACAGCGTTTGAAAACCCGCCACCAACCTCAGGCTGCAGGTAAAAGCCTTTCTGAGCAAATGACCACGTGCTGCAAAAACAAACGAGTGCAATGAATAGCTTTTTCATAGGTTTATTAATTTAGTCAGTTAAAGATAACTATTATATTGATGATATATTGTGTGAATTGATGAAAATTTTGATGAGTATGCGGCAAATTCAGCAGGGGCGGGATAAATGAGCAATAAAACATACGTTCTTTGATGGCAATATATTCCCTACCTGTTCACCAAATTCTTACTTTTACGCACTAATACAAGCGGATGAGCAATGATAAAAAACGGCCGGTAAGGGTGCTGGTAGCCAAGGTGGGGCTTGACGGACATGACCGGGGCGCTAAAGTGGTGGCCACGGCGCTGCGGGACGCCGGTATGGAGGTGATCTATACCGGGCTGCGGCAAACGCCTGAAATGGTGGTGAATACCGCACTGCAGGAAGACGTGGACGCCATAGGCATCAGCATACTCAGTGGCGCGCACATGACCGTTTTTCCGAAAGTAATGCAACTGATGAAGGAAAAAGGTCTGGACAATGTGCTGCTGACGGGTGGCGGCATCATACCGGATGAGGATATGGCGGCGCTGAATGAAACAGGCGTTTGCAAGCTGTTCGCACCGGGCGCGCTAACCTCCGATATTGCCACCTATATACAGGAGTGGGTGCAGGAACACAGGGGCGACCTGCTGTAAACAACTGTTGATTAAACCATTGCCGGGAAAAACAATCTTACTAAACAATCTAAAAATGTACCACACACTACTTACCGAACTGGAAAACGGGACACTGATCATAACCATCAATCGCCCGGACAAGATGAACGCGCTGAACCGTGATGTGATAGCTGAACTGGGCGCGGTACTTAACGACGTATACCATAAAGACGAAATAAAGTCTGCAATAATAACCGGGGCAGGCGAAAAGGCCTTTGTAGCCGGGGCGGATATAACGGAGTTCCTGGCGCTGGGAAAGGAAGGCGGCTCTGCGTTGGCGCGGAAAGGCTGCGAGCTGGTGTTTGACAAAATAGAGAACTGCCCTAAACCCGTGATAGCAGCGGTAAACGGCTTCTCCCTGGGCGGGGGATGTGAACTGGCGATGGCCTGCCATTTCCGTATTGCGAGCGTGAACGCGAAATTCGGGCAGCCGGAAGTGAACCTGGGGCTGATACCCGGCTATGGCGGCACGCAGCGCATGACGCAACTGATAGGCAAGGGCAAGGCAATGGAACTGATGATGACGGCGGATATGACCGGCGCAGACGAAGCCAAAAGCCTGGGATTGGTGAACTATGTGGTACCTGCGGAAGAACTATTGCAAAAGGCTAAAGATATTTTGCAAAAAATTCATTTGAAGGCGCCTCTGGCTATTGAAAGTATTATAGCATGTGTAAATGATGCAGCAAGGTGCAATCCGCACGGGTTTGACAATGAGACAGAGCGGTTCGGGGCATGTTTTGCGACAGAGGATATGAAAGAAGGAACGGCAGCCTTCCTGGAAAAAAGAAAAGCAATGTTTAAAGGAAAATAATTTATATCTTCAACCTCAAATTTTCAGTACATGCAGGCCAGGTTTATCCGTAATTTATTGGTGTTGTGTATGAGTGTGGTTTTGTGCCATGCTGCAAATGCACAAAATGCCTCAAGAATATATATTGAACCAAATGGTTGGTCTATCGGGACTAATGTAGGCATGAGCGACCTTTTTGGTGATATAGGTACCCAGTCTCCAATAGTGCACTACACCAACAGCAATTATTTCAATCGTGTGGCCTTTATGGGTGGTATGTTTGGCAGGTACACGGTTCATCCATGCTTTGCAATACGTATCGGCCTGGATTATGGCTCATTGTACGCAACTGATAAGTGGAACTATGACCTGGCTGTAGCTGCCACATCGCAGGGAGACGACGGATACCAGCGTTATGCCCGTGGCCAGGATGTACGTGATTTTATTTTTGAGGGATCGTTCCTTATGGAGTTGACGCCGATGCGGTTCAACCCGGAAAGCAAAGCCGCACACAGGCGCGGCCAACCATATCTTGCTGCCGGAATAGCTGTATTCCACTACACCCCATATAGTACTGTAGCTACTGGTGCAACCTGGGTACGGACAGATAACCTTTCTCTGGAAGGACAGGGCTTTGGTGCAGGATTTCCTCCAAAAGTGTCACTGTGGCAACCGGCCATACCATTTGGTATAGGTTATCGCAGAGATATAGGCCAGCACCTGAACTTAGGGATTGAGTACTTGTACCGGATGACATTTACAGATTACCTCGATGGAGTGAGCGGCAAGTACATCAGCCAGGCGGATTTCCAGAAACATTTGTCTGCTCATGACGCCACCGTTGCTTACCAGATAGCAGATAAGTCATACTTCAATGGCCTTTCGCAGCCGCAGGCAGCAGGTAACCTGAGAGGCAATCCAGGCAATAACGATTCTTACTCTACGTTACAGATCACGCTGTATTACAAGATACTTACCAGCACCCACGAATGGTGGCATTGATCAACCATTAGCTAGTTAGTCAATAGTAGCAATGCATTTCAGTTCTATGGCGATAGCGGTAGGTAATGACTCTATACCTATGGTAGTGCGGCAAGGCTGGTTGTCTTTAAAATACTCGGCGTATATCTTATTATAAGCCTGGAAGTCGCGCTTCATATTCACCAGGAAGACAGTAACGTCTACCAACTTGTCCCAACTACTACCGCTCTCTTCCAGTATAGTACGCACATTGTCGAATACACTCCTGCACTGCTCAGCAAAATCAAACTCTGTGTAGTTGCCGTGCTTATCGGTTTTGAGGCCGGGGATCTCGTCGGTACCCGCCTTGCGTGGCCCTACGCCGGATAGAAATAATAAGTTGCCGACACGTTTTGCGTGTGGATACAAGCCCACAGGTTTGGGTGCTTTATCAATGGAAAATTGCTGTGACATGTGGTAAAATTAGAAAATAAAAATTACACCTGCGTCTATTTCATATAGACATAAGCGACGAGCTGGACAAGAATGCCTATGATGTAGCCCAGCCAGATATCGCCGCGCTGATGCGCGCCGAGTATGGAACGTGCAGTGCCTATGATACCAGCTATAATGATAGCTGCAAACAAAGGCACAACCATATTTACCGGGCTGGTAATGTTGAGCACAATAATAATACCGATCATACTCCCTGCTGCAGCGGTGTGCATGCTTATCTTGGTAAAGATGTTGATGAGAAACAGTATGATGACGCCCCAGAAATTGCCCAGGAACAATACTTTGAAAATGAGCGGCACAGCACCCGGTATACTGTTAAATACATGGCTGATCCAGAAATAGAATATCATAGTAGCCATAAGCGGGATAGTACGCTCACGGGCGGTGGGCATGTGGTAGCTACCGATAAATCCCAAGGGCTTCATTAACCCGATACTGAATAATGGAAAAAACACAGCAGTGATGCCGATGCTGATGAACCACAGGCCAAGCTGCTTTGGCGGCAACACATCGAAACCGGCAGGCGTGAGCTTATACACAACAAACGCCATTACCAACGGAGAAAATACCGGGTGACAAATAAAGGATACAATATGCGCAAATACAACCAGTGCTTTGGGCTGTTTATTTACGGCAGGTCTTGGTACTGATCTTTGTTCTTCGCTCAATAGAATTAATTAAAAGAAAGGTGATAAGAAATCATGTAATGGTTGTAAGTATTCGTGGTGCAGGTTCCAGTGATCGGTGTTCCGGTAATTCCTATTTTCTTCTTTGCGAAGATCATTCTTTTTTATTTTGTCATTCTCTGGTAGTATGCTGTCGAGGTATGAATAAATCCTTGACTTTTCTAATGACAGGTTATAATCTTTAACACAGACCTCATACCCAACAAAGCAATCAATCAGCTTTCTATCAACCGCAATCTCCGTCAACAAACTTTCTAAATTTCCATTCAACCGACTGTTTGGGAAAAGAAACAAATGAACAGGAATCCCATAGCCTTGAAAATCGCTTGTTACTTCAGCATATCTTTTTGTGTAGTCATTGTCTGCATCAAGAATCAAAATGGTTTGTTTGCCATTGTCATAATTTTGCTGGATAGCATCTTCAATTCCCCCACCTGCTTTGTATCCTGACCATGAATTTAAAGTATCGAAGTCGCTTATCTCAAGTTTATTCCCGAACCGCTCGCTAATAAAGTCAATGACAAATTTGACATCAGCCTTGCTTTCCATAAAAATCCTAAACTCTGACATAGCTGTTATCTTATTTCACTTTCAGCAAATAAAGAATTCTCAAGTTGTTCATAATTTAGAGTGTACGCCTTTATACCGCTCTTAGTATCCGCTATCCGTATTACCCGCCCATCTTTTTCACAGCCAAGTTCCTGCAAAGCCTGCTTATAATACTCCAGGCACTCTTTGGAATGTGTAGTAGCAAAGATTTGGACATTTTTATTTTTAGCAGACTGTAACACTTTCTTTAAAAAGTCTTTCATTCTGCTATAATGGATACCAGTGTCTATTTCATCAATCATCAGTCGCTTATTGATGCAATATTCTAACTCCAATAAATACTTAAATAACTTTATTGTACCATCTCCATATTGCGACAATGGTTGAGAAGCATCCTTATCAGATTCCCTTATTACCAATACCGATTCTGCAGTGTAGGCATTACTTACCTCGATAGAAGTAAGATGAGGAATGAATTCTTTCAAGGCGTCTTTAAAATTCTCTAACCATTTACTACTTATTGCGAATTTCGAGAAGTCATCTACTAAATAATCCCCGTAAAGATCTCCAAAAGGTAAAAGTGAAAACCAAA
>JABDCE010000070.1:0-3302 GCA_013288285.1 Bacteroidota bacterium | reverse complement strand
TCATCTTTACTTTCTTCACTCAAGAAAATCAAATCAATATGGCTATCTAAATTAAACTCAATTAAGTATTTATCAGAATACAATTTCAACTTACGCAATAATTGGTCAGCTTCGCTGTCTGTTATTGATGCGCGAAGTCTCTTTTTTAGTTGAAGAGTTTTAGTATTAGTACTTGAAGAAAAATTGAACTGATATTTTATTACTCTGCTCGGATTATTTGTAAAGAAATCTAAAGCAATAAAATCTGAATTTAACTTATTGCTTTCAATATGATGATTTGATAATACGGTATCAAAATTAGCGACCATATTAGTGTAGTTGTCATCATCAAACAACAAAGCCTCTAACAACGTAGTCTTACCCACATTATTATCGCCGACAATCAGGTTGAATTGCCCAATGTCTTTCACTTCAAGGCTGTCAAACCGCTTGAAGTTCTCCACTTTGAAGTATGTTAGATGCTTTGTTTCCATACAAATAAATTATTTACAAAGCTAATGCACTTTTTGGTTTTCACTTTTACCTTTTGGCTTAATCCAGCACCGGCGCCAGCCATCTGCTCATTTCTTCTACGCTCATTTCTTTCCGCCTTACATAATCCTGGAACTGGTCATCGGATATTTTGTTGACGCCAAAGTAGGAGCTTTCGGGATGGCTGAAGTACCAGCCACAAACAGAGGCGCCGGGATACATGGCCAGCGATTCGGTAAGCTGTATACCCGCATTTTCAGTAGCGCCGAGCAGGTTGAACAATTTGTATTTCTCGGTATGGTCGGGGCAGGCGGGATAGCCGGGCGCCGGACGTATACCCTGGTATTTTTCCTTTACCAGCTCCTCTACCGGTATATTCTCGTCTTTTATATACCCCCAGAATTCTGTCCTTACCCTTTTGTGCAGTACTTCGGCAAACGCTTCTGCCAGCCTGTCTGCGAGGGCCTGTAGCATTATCTTGTTATAATCGTCAAGGTCGTCAATGAATTTTTGCAGGTGTGGCTCGATGCCGTGTATACTTACCGCAAATGCGCCCATATAATCCTTGATCTCGTTATCGCCACCAAATGTGTAGGGCTTGATAAAGTCGGCCAGGGAGAAACTAGGTTGCCCCGGCGCTTTCTTTATCTGCTGCCTCAGTGATTCGAGGTGAGCGAGGTCTTTACCATGAGTATCTTTCAGCACGACCGTGTCAGGAGCAATCTTCACTGCTTCCCAGAAACCGATAACCCCTTTGGCAGTCAGCCACTTTTCATTTACTATTTTGTCGAGCAGCGCATTGGCATCATTATACAGCTTTGTTGCTTCTACACCCACGTGCGCATCATTCAGGATCTCCGGAAATTTGCCTTTCATTTCCCAGGCAATAAAGAAAGGCCCCCAGTCGATATATTGCCTGATCTCTTTGAGGTCGTAATCTGCAAATATTTTTGTGCCCAGCAATGCTGGTGTGGGTGGCACGTAATTGCTCCAATCTATCTTCACTGCATTTGCCTGTGCTTCGGCAAAGGAGATATATTGCTTTGCCGATTTTTTGTTGGCAAAATCGTCCCGCAGCTTGCTGTATTCTTCGTCTATGCTTTTCAGAAATTGTTCCTTGGTATCCTTGTTGAGAAGGTTGCCCACATTTGTGACGCTACGACTGGCATCGAGCACATAAACAACACCATTGTCATATTGCTGTGCGATCTTCACAGCGGTGTGCATGCGGCTGGTAGTGGCGCCACCTATCAGTAGGGGCTGCGTCATACCGCGGCGCTTCATTTCCTTTGCCACATGTACCATCTCATCGAGCGAAGGTGTGATGAGACCACTGAGACCAATGACATCTACTTTCTCCCTAATGGCCGTGTCCAGTATTTTATCAGCAGGCACCATAACACCGAGATCTATGATGTCGTAACCGTTGCAACCGAGCACCACGCCTACAATGTTTTTTCCTATATCATGCACATCGCCCTTTACAGTGGCCATGAGTATTTTTGCCGCGCCGGCGCTCTCTTCGTTAGTGGTACCGGCGGCTATATGTGCCAGCCTGCGTTCTTCTTTTTCTGCTTCTATGAACGGGAAAAGGTAAGCCACGCTTTTCTTCATTACACGGGCGTGCTGAAAGATACTCATGGTAAAGACCTCGCTCACCTCGAATCACTGAGGCAGCAGATAAAGAAAGCGCCGGGGCCACCTGCGGAAGAAACATCTTACCGCTGCCAAACAAATCACCTACTACATTCATACCATCCATCAGCGGACCCTCGATCACCGCAAGCGGTTTGGGGTATTTTACTCTTGCTTCTTCAGTATCTGCATCTATGTAATCGGTAATACCATTTACCAATGCGTGCTTCAGCCGCTCTTCCACAGGCGTACCGCGCCATGCATCGTCTACCTTTACTTCCTTTCCTTTCGCCTGTACGGTCTCGGCAAATGTTACCAGCCGTTCTGTCGCCTCGGGGTTGCGGTTAAGGATAACGTCTTCACACAGCTCTTTTAATTTTGGTTCTATCTCGTCATACACCACCAGAGAGCCAGCATTGACTATACCCATGTCCATGCCCGCCTTTATGGCGTGGTACAGGAAGACACTGTGCATGGCTTCGCGTACAGGTTCATTGCCGCGGAAAGAAAAGGAGACATTACTTACGCCACCGCTTATCCTGGTCAGCGGCATCTTTTGTTTCACAATACGCGTAGCTTCGATAAAATCAACACCGTAATTGTTATGTTCTTCAATACCTGTAGCGATGGCAAAGATGTTGAGATCGAAGATGATATCCTGCGGATGAAAACCCACCTGCTCGGTGAGTATTTTGTACGCACGTTCTGATATTTCTACTTTTCTGTTTATGGTATCTGCCTGCCCTTGTTCATCAAATGCCATTACGATCACCGAAGCGCCATAGCTACGACAGATCTGCGCCTGCTCAATAAATTTTTCTTCGCCCTCCTTCATGGAGATGGAATTGACGATGCATTTACCTTGTATACATTTCAGGCCGGCCTCAATAATGGCAAATTTCGACGAGTCGAGCATGATCGGAATTTTTGCAATGTCCGGTTCAGCCTGCAACAAATTTACATAGGTAGTCATTGCCTGTACTCCTTCGAGCAGGGCATCATCCATATTTATATCCAGTATCTGCGCACCGTTCTCTACCTGCTGACGGGCAACTGATAACGCTTCCTCGTATTTATTCTCACGAATGAGGCGGGCAAATTTCTTGGAACCGGTAACATTGGTACGTTCTCCTACATTCACAAAATTGGTTTCAGGACGCAACACCAATGGCTCCAAACCGCTCAATCTCAAAAAG
>JABDCE010000069.1 GCA_013288285.1 Bacteroidota bacterium | reverse complement strand
TAAGAAAAACGCTCGTAAACCGTTAATAACTATGTAAAATGTCATTTTTTCCCATAAATTTGCCGTCCTTAATATAAAACATAATACCCCTGAAATGTCTGTAATACAAACAATAAGAAACAAGTACGGAAAAATAGCCGGCGCTGTCATAGCTATCGCGTTAGTAGGCTTTATTGTGTCTGATGCCCGCAACGGTTCATTCGGTAATTTATTCGGTGGCCACGACAGTAATATAATGAATGTCAATGGCGAAAAGATAGACCCTAAAGAATACCAGCTCAGGCTCAAACAATATGAAACGCTCTACACCATGTTCAATCGTGGCCGGGCATTGTCTGATGCCGACCGTGCGCAGATGAACGAAGAATCTGTAAAGATGATCGTGTATGAAACAATGGTAGGCGCCCAGTGCGATAAGATGGGTATAACCACCACAGAAGATGAAAAGAAAGAACTGATATACGGCGTCAATGCAGATCCGGTGGTAAGGCAGTTCCAGATCGACGGGCAGCAGATATTCATCAATGGCCAGACTCATGAGTTCGACCCGCAGATCATCAAGTACATGGAAAAACAATTTACTGATGATCCGCAGAAGATAGACCCTACCGGTAAATTAAGGGACCAGTGGGAATCAGTGAAAGCTTATGTGATCCGCATGAACCGCATCAATAAATATAACGCGCTCGTTGGTGGTTCTGTTTACGCACCATTATATATGGCTAAGCGCCAGTTGGCAGATCAGAATTCTTCTGCTTCTATTAAATATGTAAAAGTTCCGTACTCACAGATTCCTGATGCCAACGTAAAAGTATCTGACGATGATCTGAAAGCTTATATGCAGAAGCATGCGGCCATCTATACTACAGACCAGCCGGTACGTGGTATAGAATATGTGTCGTTCGACATCCTGCCGTCTTCTGCCGATACTGCCCGCTCACTTGAGGCGTTGGCGCAGATAAAAACAGACCTGGCCAATACAAAAGAAAAAGACTACAAAACTTTTGTGAACGCAAAATCTGACGAAGCCAATTCTTACTCTGAAGAATACCTGAACAAAAGGACATTCCTTTCTAAGTATGCCGATACGCTGATGTCTGTTCCTGTGGGCGAAATATATGGCCCTTATTATGAGAACGGCAGCTACAAGATCAGCAAGGTCACCGACCGCAAAACATTGCCCGATTCTGTAAAGCTCAGGCACATACTGGTAAGGACAAAAGATCGTGATAAGGAACTTGTTCCGGATAGCGTAGCAGAAAAAAGAATTGACAGTGCTATAGCTGCCATCGAAGCCGGAGCTAAGTTCGACTCTATGGTGCAGATATATTCTGAAGATGGAGAAGACAATAAGAAGAAAGGTGGTGAATATACATTTACACTTCAGAACAGGCCGGGTATAGCTAAAGAATTCGGAGATTTTATTTTCGAAGGAAAAGTAGGCGAGAAGAAAAGAGTAAAAGTATCTAACGACAATTATTCAGGCTACCATTATATAGAGATCCTCGAACAAAAAGGAACAGGGCCATCAACACAGTTGGCTACTGTAGCTAAAAACCTGGTGCCAAGTGATAGCACAGTAAATGCGATCTATGGTAAAGCCAATGAGTTTGCCGGCAAAAATCCAACTGCCGCTGAATTTGATGCGACCATCAAAAAACAAAACCTGGACAGAAGGATAGGCGACAACATACATGCTACTAACTTCACGATCACCGGTCTCGGCCCGGCCCGCGAAGTAGTAAGATGGACGTATGAGCATAAGGTGGGAGAAATTTCCCCTGTGTTCCAGCTCGGCGACCAGCGCTATGTAGTGGCAAAAGTATCCTTCATACAGGATAAAGGCGTGATGGACATTACTGCCGCAAACCGTCCCCAGTTAGAGCAGAAAGTTAGAGAAGAAAAGAAAGGCGATATGATCATCAGCCAGGCTAATGGTGCAACTTCTCTCGACGCGATAGCTCAGAAAATGAACCAGACCGTTCAGCAGTCTGATTCAGTAACGCTGGGTGCGGCTTATGTACCGGGCTTGGGTTATGAGCCTAAAGTCGTAGGCCTTACATTCAGCCAGTCGCTTCAGCCAAATGCGTTATCTGCCGGTATCAAAGGACAGGGTGGGGTATACTTTATCACTGTGCTCAACAGGGTAAACAATCCGGTACCTGACCAACTGCTCCAGCAGCTTGCAGGCCGCCAGAGAGGTATGGAAGAAAACCAGGAAAGAAATGCAATTGGCCAGTTGCTCCAGCAGGATATCTCTAAGCAGGCCGATGTAAAATATAACGTCTCAAACTTTTAATACTAAAGGCACTTAGTAAAAAGAGGTTGTTTCGGGAACGGAACAACCTCTTTTTTGTTTTCAGGGGCTTTTTTAAAAACAATTGCGTAATTTGTAGGTATGAGTGACCGGATAATGACGCTCTTCGGAGAAGAAATGGTGCCCGAGCAGCAGAAAGCCGCCCGGAAACCCCGCGCACCCAAAGCTAAACAGGAAGCCCCGCCTGATGAGCAGATACCCGCTCAGGTAGTACGGGAAGAACAGGCGCCCGAACAAATAATAGAAGAAGTAATACCGGTTGTCACAGTTGAGGAAGACAAGACTTTTATTATACCCGAAGACTGGAAGGGCGATAAAAAGTATTACGCCATAGGCGAGGTCGCCGATTTATTTAAAGTAAAAACATCACACATCCGCTTCTGGACAAATGAATTTAAACTGAAGGTACGCACCACCCGCAAGGGCGACAGGCTCTTCACCCCCGAGCAGATACGGGAGCTACGGGCCATACACCACCTGGTAAAGGAAAGGGGTTTTACGCTCACCGGAGCCAAAACAAAAATGAAAGCACAGAATAAAATGGATGTGGAGACGATAGACCTTAAAACGTCGTTATTGCAATTAAGAAATAAACTGCTGACCATAAGGAACCAGCTTACATAGATCCGATAACCAATACTTGATACAACAAAAGATGAAAAAGATACTATTCGCGTTTTTTATGATGATGAACCTCGCTTCCCACGCACAAACCACTTACGATATATCGAAGGATGCGGAGAACAATGAAGTTGTGTTCAATGGCCCGCTCACTTTCAACGACCTGAATAAAGAGCAGTCCTTTACCTGGCTCAAAAATGGGTACGCGGAATTTAAGCCCAATGAAAAAGCCGGCGAATACTTGCGTGCGCACCTCAATGAATATACCATGGTCGTATTCCTCGGTACCTGGTGCGATGATTCTCATGAGCTTGTCCCCAAGCTGGCAAAACTACTGGATTATGTGGGTTACAATAAAGGCCAGATAACCATGTATGGCGTAGACCGTCAGAAAAAAACTAAGAACGGCGAAGAGAAGAAATACAATGTCACTCTCGTTCCTACTATCATTCTTTTCAAAGATGGCAAAGAGGCCGGTCGCATTACCGAATCCGTACAGAAAGGCCTTGAGGCCGACCTGGTAGCCATCATTAAACGCTGATCAGCTAAGCAAGTCAAATAATAACGCACTACCGATACTTATGGAATTACCCGAACACATATCCATCGATTTCTTTAAAGATACCGGTGAAATTACTTTGCAGATGTCTGCAGCAGCTACGAAGCGGGTAGCAGGCAACCGCGCATATCTCGATAATATTTTAAAAGGCGGCGAAACGTTTTACGGAATAAATACCGGCTTTGGCTCTTTATGCAATGTGCGCATAGGAGATCACGAACTGGAAGAATTGCAGGAGAACCTGGTTTGTTCACATGCCTGTGGCATGGGCGACGAAGTGCCCGAAGAAATAGTGCGCCTCATGTTGCTGCTCAAAGTACATGGGCTCAGCCAGGGCTATAGTGGCGTAAGGCCGGAGCTCGTACAGCGCCTCGTTGATTTTTATAATTATAAGATACACCCTGTTGTATACGAGCTGGGCTCATTGGGAGCCTCCGGCGACCTGGCCCCGCTGGCGCATCTCACTCTCCCCGTATTCGGGAAAGGATCTGTACGCTACAACGGCGAAAAAATGCCGGCTGCCGATGCTTTGGAGAAGGTTGGGTTAAAACCAATGTCCCTGGCCGCGAAAGAAGGCCTGGCGCTGCTCAACGGCACACAGTTCATGAGCGCCTATAGCACATGGTCGCTGATGCGCTCAAAGCAGCTACTTGTTTGGGCCGACATTATCGGCGCTATGTCTGCTGATGCATTTATGGCAAAAGCAGAACCATTCAAAAGCCCTATTCACAGGGTGCGCCCGCATAAAGGCCAGGTAGCCACTGCGGCGCGGATATTGAAATTATTGTCAGGCAGCAGTATACAACAATTAAAAAAGGAGCAGGTACAGGATCCTTATTCTTTCCGCTGTATGCCGCAGGTGCATGGCGCTACCAACGATGTAGCAGATACCGTAGCTAATGTGTTGGAAACGGAAATAAACTCCGTAACCGACAACCCCATTGTTTTTCATGATGAAGACGCTATAATGAGTGGTGGCAACTTTCATGGCCAGCCTCTGGCCCTTCATGCCGACTTCCTTGCGATAGCAATGGCGGAAATTGCCAATATCTCTGAGCGCAGAACGTATCTGCTGGTGAGCGGCCAGCGTGGGCTGCCGCCTTTCCTGGCGCCACAGGCCGGGCTAAATAGCGGCTTTATGATCGCACAGTACACTGCCGCAGCTATTGTAAGTCAGAACAAACAATATTGTACACCCGCATCAGTCGATAGCATTGTCAGCAGCAACGGTCAGGAAGATCATGTAAGTATGGGCGCCAACGCCGCTACCAAGCTGCGCCGGGTGGTGCAGAATGTGCAGCGCGTACTGGCTATCGAATTGCTCACAGCTGCGCAGGCACTCGAGTTGCGCAGACCCGAACAGTCATCGCCGGCTATTGAAAAAGTATGGGCTGAATTTAGAAAAGTTGCGGACTTCATGCCGTCAGATACAATACTACACGATAAGATGATAGCAGCCGAGCGCTTCCTGGATGCAGACCCGGAACGTTTTGTTTGAGAAAAGTGAATTATGGACCAGGGAACAAACTACATCGTTTATCTGTCTTACGGCAACGAAGGCATACTGCAGGAATGTGCTTATTCGCTTTTATCACTGTCCCGCTTGTATGCCGCAGAAGAATGGGCCAATACCGAGATATGGATATATACCGATAACCCTTCGCTCTTCACTTCTTTCAAAGATTGTCCGCTGCCATTGCATTACCGCACATTGGATAAGGAGACCATAAAATTATGGCGGGGAACAATAGACTTTGCCCATAGAGTGAAGATAGAAGCGCTACGAGATCTGGTTAAAGATAAAACCGGCAACATACTTTATGTAGATACCGACTCCGTCTACACACATCGCATAGACAAAGTATGGGAGAAGATACAATCAGGTAGGCTGTATATGCATGTGATGGAGGGCATTGTCAGCGACCAGGGCAACCTGGTATTGCAAAAGCTGGACCGCCACCTCCGCAAAAACGCTGTAAAAAAAGTAAACGGTAAACCCCTCCACAACCTCGCCATGTGGAATGCGGGCGTACTGGGATTCAACACCGCCCATAAGCATCTACTCGACGAAGTATTGGCGTTTACAGATAGCCAATACCCTTTGTTTCCCAAGCATGTGGTAGAACAATTTGCTTTCTCTGTTTACTTCCAGGAAACTGCACCTGTCCTCGCTGCCGCCTCATATATCGTGCATTATTGGCACCTTAAAGAAATGAGGGCTGTGCTCGCATCCTTCTTCGCGCATTTTCGCGGATGCACCTGGAGTGAACTTACCACCTATAGCCAGCTCATACAAATGCATGTACAGATGCAGGAGAAGGCAAGCTTTTTTCACAACAGAGGTGTATGGGCAGCTTTACAGAAAAAAAAATGGCTACCGCTACAACACAATTGGGACGAACTGAAGAAGCAACTGTAAAGTCACATGATCACTTGCTGCTCAAATTCCCGTACCATGTTTTTTATTTCAAACTGTCCGAGTATATCTTTCGCATTTTCCCGGTAGGAATTATGGAGCGCGGTATCATTCCGCAATGTGTAGATCGCCTCACACAACTCATCCACTGCCCCGGGCTTTACTAATTGGCCGCACTTGCCATACATCAGTATTTCCTGCACACCGGTTGGCGTAGCTGTAGCAATGATCGGGCGCGATAACGACAATGCTTCTATCAATACAGTGGGCAGGCCTTCATACTTCGAGCAGAATAAAAATAGCTTGCAGTTGCCTATCCATTTATAAGGATTGGGCTGGTAGCCCGCAAAAGTAACCACATCACCTACGCCCTCATCTATCGCCAGTTCTTCCAGTGCCAGCCGGCTATAGCCATCACCCACTATGGCCAGGTGTTCCGTGATTCCATATTTCTTCACGCATGCCGCAAATCCCTTTATCAGCATTGTAAAATCTTTCTGGCTTTCCGCCAGCCGTCCTACCGACACAAAATATTCGTCCTTGATCAGGTGATCGTAATCTCCCAGTGGTTCATCAACCAGCTTTTGTATCCGGTCATTGTCCAGTGCATTGTACATCCTGATGATATTGCCCTTCAGCGATGGGTAAAGTTCAGATGCCTTGTCCCTCATTTCATCGCACAGCATGATCACTTTGTCATACTGTTGCAGGCGGCCGGCAAGTTTATTCAGTTTCCTTTTGTTGCCATCCCAGTAGTGCCCCAGGCTGAAGTGGCAATAAGCCACCTTTTTTTTGTCTGCCAGCAGGCGCGTATAAGGTGCCAGCGTCATATCAAAATCAATAATTACATCAGTGTCTGCCATCAGTTCTTTTAGCTTCATCCGGTGCGCCCGCTTTTTAATTGGGGGCAATACCAGCTCTTCATAAATACGTTCCGGCAGGGTAATGGTCTTGGTGACCTTTTTCTTTTTTGTTTGTGATAGCCCCGGAGTAAGGATGTAGGTGATCTCCACATAAGGCGGTATCTGGTCTTTTAATACCTCCAGTTCGCCCAGGTCATGGGCTATGCTCAGCCTGATCCTGTATTTCTCCGGGTCAAGGCCTTGCAGCAACTCTATTAAAACCTTTTCTATCCCCCCGGCTAACAATGAGTTGATGTGAAAAAGAAGTGTTTTCATATATTATTTGTTCAGGGGGAAACCGTAAATATTAAGTACGTTAAAAGTATGCCAACAACTAAAGATAACAGAAACTTCCAGCCAAATCAGTCTCCGCATCAGCGAAGCAGTTGTTCCAGCGTATCTATCGCGGCCTGGTTTCCCCGGTTATTAACAGATTCATAGAGGTCTTCCTTTTCTTTCTGTGTCAGGTGAAAATTCAGCGCAGCTACTTTTTTCGACTCCAGCGGCACATATTGCAGCGTCACAAACTGCAGCTTACCGTTCATATAACTGGGTACGAAGTCTTTAAGGAATCCATGAGAATATGACTGGAACGCCTCCCATTTATTTTGTATCACGAATATAGGGTCGAAAAGCATCTTCGTCAGCGACGATGATTGGTCAGACACTTCGGTTACATCGTTTTCCCTCGTATCGCGTATCTCCAGGAAGATCACCTTGCGGGTATTATTCATCATCCAGTCGCGCAACACATAGAGGTACCGGCTGGCCAGCTCGCCGCCAAAGTTATCGCGCAGCCCGGCGTCCATTATGTTCATCCTTGGCTGGCTGGGCAGGCGCACTACCGGCAGCACATACGGGAACGTGGCATTCATGCGCAGCGCAGAGGTCAGCCGCAGGTTGTAAGGGTCCTGTTTGGCAAAAAACTGTGCAAAGTCCACCGCATCTATCGGCGGTTCAGCTTCCCCAAGCGAATACTCGGGCTGGGTTAGATACGTCACCGGCTGGTCAGTGATCATCAGTTGTCGTCCGTCATTAATGATGGTGCCGCATACGATCATCTGCGGTATATAGCCGTCTGATTCTCTTTTACCAAAGTATCCGATATGTTTGTTCAGCAGGCCCTCTGTATTGCTGATCAGTTCCTGCTCCATGGCATAACCCCGGTCCCGGGTATACGAATATCCCGCTATCGATATCTTATTGAACGGGGAAACAAGGTCCACACTGGCGAAAGAAAAGATGATGGCATTGAGCAGGTCTTTGCCTACGTTTGTCTGGTACTGCCGCTCGTAGGGATTTTTCAGCAGCCCCCGCTGGTAGGCATCATGTATGCTGCGCCAGTATGCGGCGCCTATCATACCACCCGATGCGCCGGTTACCAGCACCGTATTTTGGAATACCTTTCCCTTCGTCACGCTATCTAAGTATTGCAGTGTCCTGAACGTCCAGTATGCCGAGCGGGAGCCGCCACCGCTCACCGTTACCACTATCAGGGGTGGATTCGGGTCGCCGGTTTTTATCTTCCAGTTTTTCAGCCGGTCCTCTTCGGTGCGTTTGTCAGCTTCAAAACGTGCAGGGGTGAACAACGCTCGCAGATGTTCGTAATTGTATACCGGCTCATCTGTTGGGTCGGTATGGTAGTTCATTCCGTAAGCAATGCTTCTCAGGTCAAATAATTTATAATTTACCATCAGCCCCAGCAGTACTATAAAGATCACCCAGCCTATCGTTTCCCAGCTTCTCAGAAAATACTTGAAGGCCCCCACTACGCCCATGATGATGGAGAACAACAGCAGGAAACCCGCTCCGGCCGGTACCCTCAGCAGGGGCTGCTCCATGAATATACCCAGCAACAGCAGCAACACATACAGCACCAGTGTAGCAAAGATCACATTGCGGTGGTGCCTGCTCAGCACCGTATTCATCACCCTCGGGTGATAGGCGTCGGCGTCAGTGCTTTTTTTTATCTTGAACCCGCCGGATATATACGAGTGCGCGGGTATAATATTTACTTCGTAGTCAAGGGAGTCATAAGGTATTATCTTTTTTATTTTCACCGGCTTGGCTATCGTCACCAGTATATTCTTAAAAAAGTCCCGGCTCACCCGGAAAAAATACGCAAACGATATAAGAGCTATAAACAGGAAGCCGAAAAAGAAACCTACCTGCAGTAGTATGATGTTTCGCAGCGAGGAGTGTTCATCATGCCATTGGAAGTGGATAGATACTACCGAATAAAAAACAAGGAACGCCAGCGGTATCGCTGAATTATTAACGCTATACACCAGGAACGCATGCCGGGTTGCGCCCATATAGGGTATACGCTTGCTGTGGACAATGAACGTGGTGATATGCCACATCATGGTGAACACGCACATGGAGCACCCCAGCAGGAACATACTGATGAAGCTGATATTGCCCAGGTACTCCGGTGCCAGGAACAGCGACGATGCCCCGAAGTGAGAAGCAAAGTTACCGGTGATGATGGCCAGGAAGATAAACCAGAACGCCAGCAACAACTGGTACTTACGGAAATGGAGCAGCACAAGCTGCACCGGAAGAAAGAAATATATGCTCCTCAGGATTCGGTTCATTTATCGGCCTCGTTTAGTCATTGATCGTCAAAGCAGCAAAAATTTGTCAGCGTCATTTAAGAAGGGCAATTTGGTACGCACCTGTTGCAACTCTCCTTTTTCCAGGGTCACGGTATGTGCAACGGCGTCGTTGGCCTGCTGCCATATTTTTTCACCCAGCGGGCCAAAGACGCTGCTCTCACCCGTATACACTATATCCTTGCCATCCTTACCTACCCTGTTCACGCCCACTACATAGCATTGATTCTCTATGGCCCGGGCCTGTAACAAAGTTCTCCATGCCAGGCTACGTGCCTCTGGCCAGTTGGCCACGTACAGCAGCACATCATATTCTTCGCCCTGGTTCCGGGCCCATACGGGGAATCGCAGGTCGTAGCATACCATCAGGTTGATGCGCCAGCCGTTCACCTGCGCTATCAGCCGCGTCTCTCCCTTTGTATAGTGTTTGTCCTCATGGGCATAGCCAAACAGGTGCCGTTTGTCATAAAATCCCACGCGGCCGTCCGGTTGCACCCACAGCATCCGGTTGTAATACTTCCCATCTTCCTCTATGATCAGGCTGCCGGTGAGTATACAACGGTACTTTGATGCCATATCTGCCATCCAGGTTACAGTTTCCCCTTCCATAGGTTCTGCCAGCCGCTCCGGGGCCATGCTGAAACCCGTGCTGAACATCTCCGGCAGGGCCACTACATGTTTGGGGGTCTTCACGCCGCCTATCATTTCCTCATACTGCTGTAGGTTGGCCGCTTTATTTTCCCATACTATATCAGGCTGTATCAGCGTTATATGTAATTGCTCGCTACCCATAAATTGGATATGAAGCTACGATATAATTAAATTTGTAGAAAATAGTATCCCGCAAAACGGGATATTTAATATTCGGGAACAAGTTTTTTATGGACAAAAACGTGCGGTACTGGCTTTTAAGCGTATTTTTTGGCCCGGATCAGATCAACTTATGAGAAAAGTATTAATCATGTTGCTGTTGTTATTGCCCGGCCTCTTATGGGCAAAGGATAAGCACAAGGTCATAAAAATGCCCGTGAGCAGGTGGAAGGAAGTAAAGCGGATGAAACCCGACTCCACTAATGTTCCTTTCATGGATACGCTGTATATTTCTTTCAAACGCAAAGACTCTTTCCAGTATCACAACCTGAATGGCTTTATTTACAACGGGCCTTATACCATCGATGAAGACAGCCTGCTCGATTTTGGTACTGCCCGGTACAAAATAGCTATCAAAAGGCCCAATGTGCTGGTACTTACAAATGACGAGGGCATTTTCCAGTTGGTACCTGATTTGTCCGATACCGTAAAATTAATTGTCCTTGATACCGCCGAAAAGCCCATACCCGTCACCAGCATAGACCAGATGATAGGGCACTGGACAGTATACAAACGAACGGCTAAGGACATGGGTAGCATTGACAACGAAGCCAATATCACTGCGGCATACATCACCGGCCCGTCATCCGATGGAAAGATGGGATTTATATACGGCGGCCTGGATGCAAGAAACAACCCTTCATGGTACATAACCAAGCTGGGCACAGACCAGGTGCTGGAGTGCGATGGCAAAGATAAACGCCTGATAAAGGTGGATAAATGCCAGAAGGGAGAAATGATACTGGAAGAGAAAGACGTAAAATATTTCTTCAAGCAGTTCAAATAGCTGTTAGTCGGGGCTTGGATCGATTACTTTATCTTCAGCAGATAATAATTCCTCGTTGCGGTATTTCTCGTTGCCGGATTTATGAATTCCGGCGTCAGTTCACTTACCTTGTACAGCGCGCCCTGTTTTTCTATATCGTAGGCAATGCCGTTTTGTTTAATGGTATCCAGCCCTTTGTCCATCGTCAGTATGTATTTTTCCCTGCGCACATCAGCTATAGAGTTGGTGCCGTGTATGGTATCCTGCGCGTAAAAGTCCAGTGAGTTAAGCG
>JABDCE010000068.1 GCA_013288285.1 Bacteroidota bacterium | reverse complement strand
CCAAATGATCTGATGTCAAATGAATATAAGATCACCATTAAAGACCGCTTCATTAAATCAGAACTTAACTACCTTGACCAGCGCAGTGCAAATGAAGGGTTTCTGTTTCTGTTATTTTATATAGTGTTATTCTCGAGTAAAAAGACGCCACAATTTTTCGCTATTGACAATATCGAAGCATCATTTAATCCTAAGCTGTGCGCCAAACTGATCAATATGCTTGTTGACCTGTCTGACAAAAATGATAAGCAAGTCTTAATGACTACTCATAATCCAGCTACGTTGGATGGTCTGGACCTGAATGATCCTGAACAACGCCTGTTTGTGGTAAAAAGGAATATTGACGGGCACACTATAGTAACAAG
Source organism: Bacteroidota bacterium (assembly GCA_013288285.1). Taxonomy (GTDB): domain Bacteria; phylum Bacteroidota; class Bacteroidia; order Chitinophagales; family Chitinophagaceae; genus Nemorincola. The sequence continues at coordinate 11,533 of JABDCE010000068.1, read as the reverse complement.
AATTTCTGAAAAACCTAAAGTAACTACACCGATGAAGCTATCGGAAATGTGGACAAAAGGATTACTTGGCGGCTTACCTGATAATTTCTAATGGCGATGACATTCGGATTAATTACGGAAGGGCCAACAGACCAGGTAGTATTGAGACATATACTGGCGAGGTTCTTTTCACCTGATATTGATATAAGGCCCGTACAACCTAACACCGATTCCACTGATGAAGCAGAACATTTGGGAGGTTGGTCCAGGGTTTTAGGATATTGTAAGTCACCGGATATGCTGGCGGCTTTACAAGTGAATGATCTTGTGGTTGTCCAGATTGATACTGACGTTTGCGAGAAATATGGCGTTCAAAAACGAGAGGGAGGCCTAGATATTTCCGATGATGAAATCATAGAGAAGACAAAAGCAGTGATAGTAGAAAATATTGGCACAGACTTATTTAAAGAACACAGTCACAAAATAATTTTCGCCATCAGCCACGATTCTATAGAATGCTGGTTATTGCCGTTATACTATACTAATAATAACCGCACAAAAACATTCAATTGCTGCGACACACTAAACCAGGAATTGAGAAAAAGAGACTTCACCATAGACTGCAACAATAAACGAGCAAAGGAATACAATAAAATTTGTAAGGAAATCAGAAATAAGACAATCATAGAAAGCATATCTGTACACAACAATAGTTTTAACCAATTTATTCAAAAATTAGCAACATTAACAAACATACAAACATGAACAAAGGACCAATCTCGCAATTCATACAACATCACTACCGCCATTTTAATGCGGCTGCACTGGTAGATGCCGCAAAAGGATATGAAACACACTTGCTGGAAGGTGGTAAAATGCTGGTATCGCTGGCAGGCGCCATGAGCACGGCAGAACTCGGTATATCATTTGCCGAAATGATCCGTGCAGGGAAGGTGGACATCATCAGTTGCACAGGCGCCAACCTGGAAGAAGACATCATGAACCTGGTAGCACATACGCACTACAAGCGTGTACCTAACTACCGCGACCTCACGCCTACCGAAGAGTTCGAATTGCTGGAACAGGGCTTTAACCGGGTAACGGATACCTGCATACCAGAAGAAGAAGCCTTCCGCAGGATACAGAAGCACATATACAAGATATGGAAGGACGCACAAGACAAGGGCGAGCGTTATTTTCCACATGAATACATGTACAAGTTGCTGCTGAGCGAGGTAATGAAGGATAGCTATGAGATAGATCCGAAAAATAGCTGGATGATAGCTGCTGCCGAAAGGAATATTCCGATCATTGTGCCGGGATGGGAGGATAGCACCATGGGTAATATCTTCGCGTCTTACTGCATCAAAGGACAACTGAAACCATCTACCATGAAGAGCGGCATCGAATACATGATGTGGCTTACCGACTGGTACCGTGCCAATTCATCAGGCAAGGGCGTTGGCTTCTTCCAGATAGGCGGTGGCATAGCAGGCGACTTCCCGATATGCGTGGTGCCTATGATGTACCAGGACCTGGAATGGCATGATGTGCCGTTCTGGAGCTACTTCTGCCAGATCAGCGATAGCACCACTTCTTATGGTTCGTACAGCGGTGCAGTGCCTAATGAAAAAATAACCTGGGGCAAGCTGGATATACATACCCCCAAGTTTATTGTGGAAAGCGATGCTACTATTGTAGCACCGCTGATATTTGCGTATTTGTTAGGTTGGTAGAATGGAAGTATACCATTTCGTAAATTTACGTTATGACAGTTCAATACTTAACTGATACACATGGGAAGAAAACGGGAGTTTTACTTTCCATAAAAGACTGGGAGAAAATTCAGAAGAAGCTCAATACGGAGCAACTCTATGAAGATTTCAGGGAATCCCTGCGCGAGATCAAGCTACATAAAGAAGGGAAAATTAAGCTTAAAGTTGAAGATAAAGAATTAGTGCGCCTGATGAAGACCAGCGTAAAAAGTGGCCTGGCTGACAAAAAAAGTGTTCTGAGAAAACCGGGAATTGAATAAAGGTAGAATTCACCAGGAAGTTTGAGAGCCACTTAATAAGCAATTTTTTTAGGGCGTTTTACTAAAGAGCGCAGCAATAGAACTATTGCTGCGCTCTTCTTTCAATAATGTCTATTCCGCCTTCATCAGCATCATCTCCTTTATATCCGCCATTATGCGCTTGGCTATATTATTGGCTGTAGTTTCGGAACCACTTTCTGAATAGATGCGTATGATGGGCTCTGTATTTGAGGTACGCAGATGCACCCAGTCGTTGTCGAAATCTATACGCAGGCCATCTTCTGTATTGATGGGTTGTTTCTTATACTTCTTCTTTATCTCCTCAAATATCTGCTTCACATTTACCTCTTCACCCAACTCTATCTTATTTTTAGAGATGAAGTAGTTAGGGTAGCTTGCCCGCAATGCCTTTACAGATTTACCAAACCTGGCCAGATGCGTGAGGAACAGCGCAATACCGATGAGTGCGTCACGGCCATAATGCAACTCCGGCACTATCACGCCCCCATTTCCCTCGCCACCTATTACTGCATTCACCTCTTTCATTTTCCTTACCACGTTCACTTCGCCAACTGCACTGGGGTAATACTGTCCGCCATGCTTTTCGGTAACATCTTTAAGCGCCCGGGTCGATGATAGATTTGAAACCGTATTGCCTTTTTTATGAGACAATATGTAATCTGCAATAGCCACTAGCGTATACTCTTCGCCAAACAGGCTGCCATCTTCGCATACAAAGCACAGGCGGTCTACATCGGGGTCAACAGCAATGCCCAGCGTTGCGTTCTTCTTCTTCACCACCGAGCAAAGCTCGATCAGGTTCTCAGGCAATGGCTCCGGGTTGTGGGCAAACCTGCCGGTAACTTCTTCATTAATAACAGTCACATCGGTAACACCGAGCGCATGGAGCACTTGAGGTACAGATATGGCGCCGGTCGAATTCACCGCGTCCACCACTACCTTGAAGTTCATCTTCTTTATCGAGGCTACATCTACCAGCGGATGCGCCAGTATGGCGTCGATGTGTTTCTGTATGTAAGTATCGTCAGTTGTTACGGTACCTATTTTATTGATCTCGGCATAGTTCGTTTCATTCTTTTCGGCATAGTCCAGTATCCACTGTCCCTCTTCACCATTCAGGAACTCCCCGTCTTTATTCAGCAGCTTCAGTGCGTTCCACTCTTTAGGATTATGGCTGGCTGTAAGTATAATACCTCCACCCGCGTTCTCCATCTTCACGGCCATCTCCACAGTAGGCGTGGTGCTCAGTCCCAAATCTATCACATGACAACCCATACTCTGCAAAGTAGCCGCAACGAGATCGCGCACTATACCTCCCGAAATTCGTCCATCCCTGCCTATCACTATTTTTTTATTGTCGCCCTGCTTAGCTACACACGCGCCATAGGCAGTGGTGAATTTTACCACGTCAATTGGCGTCAGGTTTTTGCCCTGTGTGCCACCGATAGTGCCCCTGATGCCCGATATAGATTTAATAAGTGCCATAAATTATTTTCTGTTGCGAAGATAAGCGAAGATGGCATTAACAGAATGTTTACCAACTAAAAATCATAGATAACAAAACTTGCCCCAGACACATATGACAATATTTTAACCAGCTATTAAAAAGTTGGTTTTTTCACAACAAAATTCGTATTACCTTGTACGAAATTAAAACGCTATATGAAATTATTCTCTTCCTCGCCATGGCGCCTGGTCTGTGCCATTGTGCTGATGGCGGCAATGTCGGGCACTGCCTCCGCGCAAGACCTCAAATCAAAATTACCGGTTGACCCTGATGTAGCCACCGGCACACTGGACAACGGGCTGACTTACTACATACGCAACAACCACAAACCAGCCAATAAAGTGGAGCTGCGCCTGGTAGTGAAAGCAGGTTCTATACTGGAGAACGACAACCAGCAGGGATTGGCGCACTTCATGGAACACATGAACTTCAACGGCACCAAGAATTTTGAGAAGAACGACCTGGTAAGCTACCTGCAGTCCATAGGTGTGCAGTTCGGCGCCGACCTCAACGCATATACTTCCTTCGACCAGACGGTATATATACTGCCCATACCTACCGATAAACCGGGCAACCTGGAAAAAGGATTCCAGATCATAGAAGACTGGGCGCACAATGCACTGCTCACGGGCAAGGACATTGACGAAGAGCGTGGCGTGGTGCTGGAAGAAAGCCGCCTTGGTAAAGGCGCGGACGACCGCATGAGAAAAAAATACTTCCCCAAGCTGGCTGAAGGCACCCTCTATGCCGACCGCCTGCCCATAGGCAAGGACGACATACTCAAGTCATTCAAGTACGATGTCATCCGCAGTTATTACAAAGACTGGTACCGGCCCGATCTGCAAGCCGTTATCATAGTAGGCGACCTGGATGTGGCCACCGCTAAGAAAATGATGATGGAACATTTCGCCGGACTTAAAAACCCAGCTAATGAAAAAGAACGTAAGTATGTGAGCGTAGTGCCGCGCAAAGCACCTGAAGCAATGGTAGTGACCGATAAAGAAGCTACGAACTCGGTGCTGATACTTACATTCCCATTCGTAAAGAAACATACTTCTGTAACTTTACAGGATTATAAGAATGACCTCGTAAAAAACCTGGCACAACAGATCATCAATACCCGCCTCACTGAGTTGGCACAGGGCGCCAATCCTCCTTTCCCTTATGCCGGCACCGACTTTGAAGGACTGGTACATGGCTACGAAGGCTTCCTGCTATATGCCCTCTTCACCAAGGATGGCCCTGAGAAAGCGCTCAATGCCGCAACCGCTGAACTGGTGCGCGCAAAGAAGTTCGGATTTACAGATGACGAACTGGAACGCGCCAAGAAAGATATGCTGAGCAGTATGGAGAAAAACTATAACGAGCGCAGCACCACTGAAAGCAAAACATACGTGGAAGAATACATACGCGCATTTACCGACGCAGAACCATTCCCCGGTGTGGCAAATGAATATACCTACTACAAGGATATGCTGCCCGCAATCACTGTAGCCGATGTAAACAATGTAGTAAAAGGCTGGATGGCCAACATGAACACCTTCACGCTCATCACCGCTCCAGATAAAGCAGATGTTAAACTGCCATCTGAAACTGAACTGCTGGCTATGGCAGACAAAGGATTTAAACAAGAGATCACCAAGACCGAGGAGAAGAAAATAGCTACAGAACTGATGACCACAAAACCCACACCGGGGCAGATGGCGTCTATGAAAAAAGAAGATGGCTTCAATGCAACTACTTATACACTGAGCAATGGCATAAAAGTGACCATCAAGCAAACAGACTTCAAGAGCGATGAAATAATAATGAACGGAATAAAACAGGGTGGATCTAACGGCTATGCACTGCCCGACAGAAGCAATGTGCACTTCGCAACTGATGTAGTGGAAGCAATGGGTGTAGGTGACTTCACGCCAAATGACCTGGAGAAAGTAACGGCAGGTAAAGAAATAAAAGTAGATATGTCCATAGGCGATATCAGTGACAACATCAAGGCCAACAGCACTGTCAAGGATTTTGAAAGTATGCTGCAGCTTATGAACCTGTATATAACCCATCCACGCAGGGATGAGGGTTTGTTCAATGCCTACAAAGAAAGGCAGATACCTATGATCGAGAATATCATTTCCAATCCCCGCGCAGCATTCTACGACACCAGCGTCAAGACATTGTATAACGGCAACCCACTGGCAAGAATGGTTTTCCCAAGGGTCTCTGATTTCGACAAGCTGAACCTCGACCGCTCTCTCGAAATTTATAAAAATGAATTCGGCAGTGCTGATGGCTACCAGTTCTTTATAGTGGGCAACATAAGCCCGGAGATGGCATTACCACTCATCGAAATGTACCTGGGCAGCATACCGAAGACCGGCAAGGCAGTTGCCTTCAAGGACAATGGCGTGCGCCCGGTAAAGGGTAACAAAGAACTGAAAGTAACAAAAGGAAAAGAGAAACAAAGTGTGATCATGGCGGTATATGGCGGCGAGATGCCTTACAGTGAAGACCTGGCTTTGAAAACACAGGCTGTGGCTGAAGTGCTGAACATAAAGGTAATAGAAGAGCTCAGGGAGAAAATGGGCGCTATCTATGGTGGCGGCTTTAACAGCAGCGTTACCAAAGAACCCTATGAGCGCTACTCTGTACAGTTGCAGTTACCTTGCGGCCCGGAGAATGTGGACAAGCTCATAGCCGCATCAGGTGAGGAGATCAAGACCCTGAAAGAGAAAGGGCCTGAAGCCAAAGACCTGGACAAAGTAAAGAGCCAGTGGCATGAGAAGCACGTTACCGACGTCAAGGAAAACAAATACTGGGAAGGCAAGATGGAAAGCGTGCTCTTCTGGGGCCGCGATATAGACCGCGTCATCAACTACGACACCTATATCCAGAAGCTCACACCTGCCGACGTACAGGAAACCGCAAAGAAACTGTTTAACGGAAATAACCAGTTCGTATCAGTGCTGTATCCTGAATCATAATCGATTACAATGCCTTTATACAAAGTGCGCTCTCCGGGGCGCACTTTGTAATTTAAGGGCTGCAAAAAAACTAAATATTCTCGCCCGCATTCCTGATATTTGCTATACCTTATGACTAATATAGACCAGCTACGAAAATGGTGTAACGGAACATGGCTTTCCATGGAACGTGGTGATACAACGATAGACGATCTGGCTATCGACAGCCGCAGTATAGAGCTGCCTGAAAACGCACTGTTCATAGCCCTGAAAACCAACCTGCGCGACGGCCACAGCTATGTGCAGGATGCCTGGCTCAAAGGTGTACGCAACTTCCTGGTATCGCACGCGGTGGATGTGGCGCAACTGCCCGGCTCCAACATCATTGAGGTGAAGGACACGCTGGCAGCACTACAGCAGATAGCCGCGGCTTACCGCAAACAATACACCATACCGGTCATTGGTATTACCGGCAGTAATGGCAAGACCATTGTAAAAGAATGGCTATACCAATTGCTCAACAACCATTACAACATTGTACGCAGTCCCAAGAGCTACAACTCGCAGGTGGGCGTGCCCCTCTCGGTATGGCTGATGAAGCCGGAACAGCAACTGGCCATCTTCGAGGCAGGTATATCACAGCCGGGTGAGATGGAAAAACTGGAACGCATTATTCATCCCACTATAGGCGTGTTCACCAATATAGGTGAGGCGCACAGCGAGGGATTTATGAATGCCCGCCAGAAGATCAACGAAAAGCTCATCCTGTTCCGGCATGCCAAACAACTGGTGTATTGCCACGACCATGCCGAGCTCAATGAATGTATAGTGCACTACATGCACCATGTAAAGGGTGGCCGCTCTGAGGAAACCCTGCAACTCTTTACCTGGTCGCAGAAACAGGATGCCGACCTGCGGGTCTCAGACATCAGCAAGACCGGTACCCGCACAGCCATCACCGCACTATACAAGGGCAAGGAAGTAAGTATCACTATACCCTTCAGCGATGATGCCTCTATTGAGAACGCTATCCATTGCTGGTGCGTGATGTTGCTGCTCGGTATCAGCAGCAAAGACATTAAGACCCTGATGGCCCTGCTACAGCAGGTATCTATGCGGCTGGAACTCAGGCGCGGCATCAACGACTGCACCGTAATAAACGACGCCTACAATTCAGACCTTACTTCCCTGCAACTGGCCCTCAACTATCTGGACCAGCAGCGGCAACACAACCACCACACGGTCATCATGTCGGACATACTGCAAATAGGCAGGCGTGACCTGGACCTCTATGCCGAAGTAGCCGCATCCATCAGCCGGCGAAACATACAGCGTTTCATAGGCATTGGCCCGGCATTGTATAAAAACAAAGCATCATTCCGCAAGTATAAAAAACTACGCAGCATCTTCTTCAAGTCTACCGCCGACCTGCTGAAAAATTTCCATCTCCTCACCTTCGACCGTGAAGCCATACTGCTCAAAGGGGCGCGGGTGTTCGCTTTCGAGAAGGTAGGCCTGCTGCTGGAGGAGCAGGTGCACCAGACCGTTATGTCGGTAGACCTATCTGCCATCACCCACAACCTCAATGTATTCCGCGCCATGCTTTCGCCGGGTGTAAAGACCATGGCCATGGTCAAGGCATTTGCTTATGGCAGCGGCACCTACGAAATAGCCAACCTCCTTCAGTATGCCGGCGTAGACTACCTCACTGTCGCCTATACCGATGAAGGCATTGGCCTCCGCAAAGCCGGCGTGAAGATGCCCATTATGGTCATGAGCCCGGATGCCACTTCGTTCGACCGCATGATAGCCTGGAAGCTGGAGCCGGAGATCTACAACTTCCGATCACTCAACTCATTCCTTACCATAGCGCAGACGCTGCAGGTAGACAAGTACCCCATACACATCAAACTCGATACCGGCATGCACCGGCTGGGCTTTAACGAAGCCGACATGAGCGAGCTGATAAAACGCATCGGTGAATCGCCGGCTATACACGTAGCCAGCATATTCAGCCACCTTGCGGCCAGCAACCACAAGGAGTATGATGACTTCACCCGGCAGCAGGGCGACCTGTTCGAACGCATGAGCAACACAATCATCGCCTCACTAACTTACAAGCCGCTGCGCCACTTATCCAACTCCGCAGGCATAGCCCGTCATAAAGACCTGCAGTACGATATGGTGCGCCTGGGCCTGGGCCTGTATGGCGTAGACGATACACCTTCCGTGCAGGGCAGGCTGCGGCAGATAAGCACACTCACCACTACCATAGCGCAGGTGCGCGATGTGCCCGCCGGCGACAGCATTGGCTACGGGCATAATACCATAGCCACAGAAGATATGCGCATAGCCACTGTGTGCATCGGCTATGCCGATGGATACCCCCGCTCGCTGGGCCATAGCAAGGCACACATGCTCATTCATGGCAGGCCGGCAAAAACCATGGGGTCTATCTGCATGGATATGTGCATGGTCGACATCAGTCATATCCCTGAGGCTAAGGAAGGTGATAGTGTCATCGTCTTTGGACCCGGGCTGCCGGTAACAGAGCTGGCGCGCCAGGCCGAGACCATTGCCTACGAGATCATGACCAGCATATCGCAGCGCGTAAAGAGGATATACATAAATGAGGAGTGAGCAGATTATAACTTACTCTTGTAATACTTGATCAACCCTTCCATGGGGCTTTTTATCACATTGCCTATCTCCAGCTCATACTGGCCGCACAGGCTTTCCAGTATATCCCTGAACTCATAAGCCACGCTGCCTGAGAAATACAGTGGCAGGTTCCAGCTATTGCGGTGCTTCAGTATGCTGGTATGAAAGAAGTCGTTGAGGCAGTCTTCAATAATGTTCTCTACCATGTAGTGCCCGCGGTTCTCCTTCAGCAGTATCACCAATGAAGCCAGGTACCTGTTGGGGCTGGGCTGGTGGTACAGGGTATTGATGATCTCCCGTATATCACTGCCAAAGCGCATCTCGAAGCCCATCTTCAGTTCGGCGTCAAATGTGCCGTAAGCATAGTATTGCAGTATGCGCTTGCCCATGTAGTTGCCTCCACCCTCATCGCCGGCTATATAGCCCAGCGATGGCCGCTGCTCCACTATCTTCTTACCGTTGTAATAGCAACTGGCGCTGCCGGTGCCCAGTATGCATACCACGCCCGGCTTATCGCCGCAGAGCGCCCTTGCCGCAGCTACCATATCGCCCGCTACCTCGGTCTTCTTTATCCCGAAGTGGGCCTTCAGTATGTCGCAGAGAAATTTCTGCTTTTCGGGGTTGGCGGCGCCTGCGCCAAAGTAATGCAGGTGGTCTGCTGCGTACTTTTTATTGTCCCATGGCAGTTCGGCCTTCAGCAATGCGGCTATGGCCTCCTTACCCTGCAGGTAGGGGTTGATGCCCTGCGTGCTGAAACGCAACGGCTTCTTACCCTTTCTCAAAAGGCACCAATCTGTCTTGGTAGATCCGCTGTCTGCTAGTAAGTAGGAGGCCATAATGCAATTGCTATACAAATATGCAATAACCGTAATGATTTTCCTAATGAGCGGACATAAAAATTAAAGAAAAATAATACTGTTACGTGTAAGTTAATGAGAAGACAGGCGTAACATTAAAATTTACTGCTTCACAATTTTATCCGTGACCTTAATGCCATCATCTACTTCCAGCAAGTATATACCTCTTGCCAGATCACCGACTGAGATTTGATTTGTCCCTTGCTGCAATGCCCCCTCTCTGATAACAGCCCCTACTATACTCAGTAGTCTGAATTTTGTTGAGGCTTGCACTCCTTCTATATACACAACATTTGTAGCGGGATTAGGATAGATGGCAATATTGCTTTTTGACAATTGATAAGCCGCCAGGTTATTAGTCACTACAAACCCTGTGCTGGTAGTACTGTCGTAGCAGCCGTAGGTGGCTGTGCTTACCACCCTAGCCGTTATAGTGTCTATGGCCGTAGTTTTTGTATAAGTAACGTAGGGTACGGTTGTTGCAGCAAACTCACTGCCATGATTCATCCAGTGTATCAGGTAGCTGCTGCCAGCCTTGGCCACGGTGGCCGTTACAGTCACCGTTGTACCCGCAGCAGCAGTTATTATACCAGACAAGGAAATGATGGGTTTAGTCAGTAAAGGAGTAGCAACTGTTACTTTGCGTATGCGGGTGTTTGCATCGTCAGCTATATATACATTACCACACTCGTCAATAGCTACACCCTCGGGATGATATAGTTCGGCGTTTGTAGCAGCAGTGCCATCGCCGCTAAATGCATCCACTCCATTGCCTGCAACGGTATGCATTATCCCTGCCGCGTCAATATTCAATATCCTTGCATTTCCTACTCCATAGTCTGCGATATACAGGATATTTGTTTTGTCTACTGCAAGAAAAAATGGGATAAATTGAGAAGCAGTTGCCGGTATGCCATCACCAAGGTATGGTGCGGGTGTTCCGTTGCCGGCAATAGTGCTGATATAACCGGTATGCATATCCACTTTCCGTATTCTGCCATGCCCATCTCCAATAAGCAAATTACCAGCAGTATCCGTACACATTCCATAAGCATTAGACAATGACGCGGCAGTGGCAGGGCCTCCATCTCCACTAAAACCTTCAATTCCATTCCCGGCTATTGTAGTAATCATACCGGTAGGGGAAATTTTACGTATCCATGTACTGCTATCAACGACATAGATATTTTTATTGCCGTCAATACAAACGCTATTTGGCCAAAGGGTTGCTGATGTAGCAGCGAAACCGTCCCCGGAATGTCCGCCAGACCCATTTCCGGCAATCGTGCTGATGATACCCGTAACTGCGTCTACTTTACGCACCCGGTGATTATCCCTATCCGGTATATATATATTTCCTGCCGAGTCAACTATTGCATAAGCCCATACTAAAGATGTGGCTGTTGCAGGTACGCCGTCTCCTCCATAGCCAGGCTTACTGTTTCCCGCTACAGTAGTTATTATACCGGAGACATCAATTTTTCTTACGGTTGAAGCTCCATAATTTTCAGCAAAA
>JABDCE010000067.1 GCA_013288285.1 Bacteroidota bacterium | reverse complement strand
ACTCAGGTGGCAAAGTATCTGATTGCTGCCCGGCAACTGTAATAGAATCCGCCAATGCTACGGTGTGCTTGTATCGCGATAATCTGAAAGGAGTGCGCAATATATGGGCGGGCATATCGGCAAACGGTGCTGGGTCTTTCACCAAGGGTATACAGGTAGACCAGACCAATTGGTCGACAAGTACCTGCCTGCCCAATGCGCCGCACGGCATTATTATCAGTGATACTATTTATGCTGTGTTTATGAGTGGCGGCGATAGTTCGCTGATCTACCTGAGCAAAACATCGTTATTTGGTATGTCGTCAGAGTCACGGCCTATCACGGGAAACTTTACGGGCCTGGTGGGCCAGAATTTTCCACGCATTGCAAATTCGGGGAATGCAGTAGCCATAGCCTGGGAGCAGTCTGTAGGCAGCACCACACAGATATGCATGGCGTTCACCAACGACATTACAAAGGGCATACCGGTAACATACGATACCATTGCGAGAGGTGGGGCGTTGTCTAATGCCGATGTGGTACTGGGCGGCGGACACATACATATAGTGTGGCAGGACGACTCATCAGGACGAGTGATGAGCAAGGTGGGCCGCTATGAGGAATCAGTGGCCAATATGATGCTGGCTGAAAACACCACGATTGCCCTGATCACTTCTGCTAACGGGAAATATTTTACCGTATCGCTGCCGGGCATCAGCAGTTGCCTGATGATAGACCTGAACGGCAAGGAAACGGAGATGGATATGAAGTGCAAGAAGAATACCTGCAAAGTGAACATAGAGGATATGGACCCCGGGGTATATATAGTAAGGATATTCGGTAAGGACGATAAGGTGTATAACTACAAATACGAAGTAAAGGAAATTGCTGAGAAGCCGGAGAAACGCGACAAGTCTGAGAAGTAGTTGTAGCACAGTGATCCACCATGACCATTAAAATTGAATCTTATGATGCAGTATTGCGCATCGCTGACGGAATATAAAAGATTACTGACGCGAGAAGTGAAGATAGGCGGGTTGCTGCTGGGCAACGGCCACCCGATACGCATACAAACCATGACCACTACCGATACAATGGATACGGAGGCCACGGTGGCACAAAGTATACGCTGCATAGAAGCAGGCGCAGAACTGATACGCATTACCGCGCCGAGCAAAAACGAAGCGGAAAATCTGTTGAACATAAAGAAGGAACTGCGTGCCCGCGGATATGATACCCCTATTATAGCCGACATACATTTTACACCCAATGCCGCAGAGATAGCCGCAAGGATAGTGGAAAAGGTGCGCGTGAATCCCGGCAACTATGTAGACAAAAAGAAGTTTGACTTTATTGATTATACCGACGCTGAATATGCCGCAGAAGTAGTACGCATCAGGGAGCGGTTCACGCCGCTGGTGAAGATATGCCGGGAGTATGGCACGGCTATGCGCATAGGCACTAACCACGGATCGCTGAGCGACCGCATTATGAGCCGGTATGGCGATACGCCCATTGGCATGGTAGAGAGTGCTATGGAATTTCTGCGCATTGCCCGTGATGAGAGTTATCACCAGATAGTGCTAAGCATGAAATCGAGCAACCCGCTGGTGATGGTGCAGGCATACAGGCTGCTGATACAAAAGATGGATGAGGAGTTTGGAGAGTGCTACCCGCTGCACCTGGGTGTAACAGAGGCAGGAGACGGAGAGGACGGGCGAATAAAGAGTGCGATAGGGATAGGAACTTTGCTGGAAGACGGTATAGGCGATACCATACGGGTGTCGCTGACGGAAGACCCTGAATTTGAAATACCGGTATGCCGTGATATAGTGGAGCAGATCACGGTACGGGGCAAGCAGGCAACACAACCCCCAGTCTTTGCAAGCGCCGACAAACTGCCCTACGATCCTTTCTCTTACAAACGTCGTGAGACAATAGCTGTGGGGAATATTGGCGGACACCATGTGCCTGTAGTAGTTGCTTATTACGCCGCTACTGATAAGATCAAACCAACAGACCTGGAGGCGATAGGCTATAGGTATAACGCCACTGATGATAAATGGAACATCAGCGATGCGGCTGCTGACTTTATATATACCGGTAAAATACTCCCCGATTTTGCATTACCCGGCACGTTGCAGGTGATCAGTAATTATAAAGCATGGCAGGCTTCACCCGACAAAAAGAAATGTCATCCTTACCTTAGAGCGGTTAACTACCTAAAATATTGGGATAACGCAACCATACTCCATTTTGTAGCTGTAACTGTAGACAGCGAAGAAGATTTTGCGCCGCTTTTTGAAAAGCTGAAAAGTGACCACGGGGCAGTGCTGGTGATATCAGCGGTTAGTAAGCATAGCATGGTGCCTATACGGAATTTTATTGCGGAGCTGATGCGGCAGGATATAAAATGTCCGGTAATAATAAAGGTAGAGACACTGGCGAATACTGTAGATAAGCAACTGATAAATTTTTCTGTAGATACCGGGGGGCTGCTCATAGACGGCATGGGCGATGGGCTGATGCTGCTGGGCGACACAAAAGATATTGAGAACAAAAAAGTAAGCGGGCGCACCTACCTGGAAGTGAAAAGCAATGGGCAGTTCCTGAACAATACCGCGTTCTACATTCTGCAGGCCACACGTACCCGCATCAGCAAGACGGAGTATATAAGTTGCCCCAGTTGCGGGCGTACGCTGTTTGACCTACAGGAAACAACGGCTAAGATACGGGCGGCAACATATCATCTGAAAGGCGTGAAAATAGCCATCATGGGCTGTATAGTGAATGGCCCCGGCGAGATGGCCGATGCGGATTTCGGCTACGTAGGCAGCGGCCCCGGAAAGATAACCCTCTACAAAGGAAAGGATGTGATGAAGCGCAACGTACCTAGTGATATTGCGGTAAGCGAACTGATACAGTTGCTGAAGGATAATGAAGCCTGGGTGGAACGGTAAAGAGTATTTCCGGCTGGATGTTACAAATCAAGTATACCAACGTAAATTTTTCGCTTTTTTGCTACTGAAGCTGCAAACTTATTATATCTGATATTCTTTTTCCCAGCTAGTTCTTTTTTATAACGTTTTTTCTCGCCATTCTTTGTGGTATAGCCGTGAGACCAAGATACTAATTCGTCTACGTTTATATTCAGCGGTACGCTGTATTTTGCATTGTTTAAAATGAAAGAGACATTCGGGTGTTCGTCTTCATAATTTTTATTGGTCACATATTGCTTGCTTTTTTGTTTGTATACACCTATGATACTATCATCAATATAATGATAGAAACCGATCCAACTTTTAATTGAATCCTGCAATTGATTATGAAATAGAGTCCATTTTTTTATGTGAACAGTGTCTTTTAATCTTTCAAGATGATTTAACCAGACAACACTTCGTTTATCATCAATCAGTATTCCAATTTTTAATGAATCACCTTTTATGTAAGTTATTTTCGATAGCAGGCGAGTATTGTCTTCTCTCAGAATGTTAGTATCTATGATGACTTTACCACTATTACCACTACACAATAAATCCTGAAAAAAATCTGTAAAATTCAATTCATTTTTATCAACATCTTTTTCAAATACAACGGTGTCGATTATAAAGTATTTAATAGAGAAATTTTGTCCAAATATATTTTGAGAATACAACAGAATTAAAAGTAAAAGGCTCTTATATAATCTCATAAATGACTGATTAATAAAAGATAGACTCTGGCATATTTTCTTTGAGCAGGCCGCCTTGTTTTGCTTTTTCAAAAAGAGTGGTTATCGCTTTCCTTCCTGTTTCGCCCAGGTCGGTGGTGTAATCATTTACATAGAGCTGTATGTGTTTGCGCATAACGTCCTCTTCCATTTCCTGCGCATTGTCTGTAACGAAGGAGGTTAACTGCGGGTAACGCGCCCATGACCAGGCAAGGCTCTCTTTAATGATGCTGTCGACTGTGGCGGCTATCTCTGCGCCGAGGCTACGCTGAATAACTATGCCACCCAGGGGTATAGCAGCATGAGTGGTTTGCTCCCACCAGTCGCCCATGTCTATGAGTTTGTGCAGCCCTCTTTTTGCATAGGTGAAGCGGCTTTCGTGTATCACCAGTCCTGCATCAAATTCTCCAGTCAGTACCCGCGCCTCAATATCAGAGAATACTACTTCAGTCTTGTTCTTCGCCTGCGGAAACGCAAGAGACAGCAGCAGGTTGGCAGTGGTCTTTACTCCCGGTATGGCTATCTTAAAGTCTGCTATGTTGGCCAGGTCAAGGGGCTGCTTTGCAATAAGCAATGGGCCTACGCCCACGCCCAGCGCACTGCCGCTATGCAGCAGCGCGTATTGGCTGGCGGTGTGTATGAATGTATTGTAGCTGAGTTTGGTGATGTCCAGCTTGCCCTGCTCTGCCCAAATATTCAGCGTCTCTACATCTTCCATCACATAGTCGAACGTAATACCCTTGGTGTCTATGGCGCCATTAACCATAGCATCGAATATAAAAGTATCATTAGGACAAGGACTGAAGCCGAGCGTGAGTTTCATGCTTAGAATTTGCGCAAAGGTAGCGGGTTTGGCACTTACTGCTTAGCTATAAAATCTATAAGCCAATTGTTGAGGCTGATGATAGCCTCTTTCATTTTCCACTGGCTTTTATCACGTGGCGTCACATAATTAGATATGCTGCGTACCTGTGCAAATGCAATGCCCTCACGCAGGCACACATAATGAAATGCGGCGCCTTCCATACTTTCCACCTGGCAGTTGTACCTGGTTATTCTCTTTTTTATCGTGTCTGCGTTGCCGCTCACTGTATTTACCGTAAGGCCGCTTACCTGCGGCAGGTGTATAACCGGCGACATGGCCGACAAGAGTTTGCCATCATTATGCGGCGACACATTTTTATCAATCAGCCCCATATCGAAAATGTCGATGTAGTCGTCATGGTCTTCTGCACCGAGGTCACCATAGCGGTCGGATGCGACGAACACCACTTCTCCTAAACCGATGGCGGTATCATAGCTGCCTGCCACACCTACCTGCAGCACCAGGTCGTAGCGGCGACCATGCAAATGTTTCGTGAGCGCATAGGATGTGGCCAGCATACCTACGCCTGTGATCAGCACATTTAAGCGCATCGAAGGATAGGCGTTATTGCCTATATGAGCAATGAAAGGCCCTATTTCCGCCTGTGTAGCGGCAACTACCAGTAAGTTCATAACGCAAATAAGGGCTTTTTTTGTGAAAACCGTCCAGTAACGTTAATTTTGCACTTTAAATTAAATAAATGGTGCATCTGACACGTGTAGAGCATTTTAATGCCGCACATAAATTAGTAAATCCGAATTGGAGTGATGAAGCGAATAAGGAAGCGTTTGGAAAGTGCGCCAATGAGAACTGGCATGGCCATAACTATGAACTGCACGTGACCATAAAGGGTGAGCCTAATGCCGAAACGGGATTCATATACAATGCCAAGAAACTGAGCGAACTGATAAAGGACGTGATAGTAGAAAAAGTGGATCACCGCAACCTGAACCTGGACGTGGATTTTATGAAAGGTAAATTTACCAGCGCAGAGAATTTTGCGATGGGTATATGGAATGAACTGAAACCACATATTGAGAAAGACGGGGTGCAACTGCACTGTGTGAAGCTGGTAGAAACACCAAAGATATACGTGGAGTATTTCGGGTAACAGCAGGCACAACTAAAACACGATATTTTGGCTTACCACAAAAAAGAAACTTACGACCAGGATACGACCGATCAACTGAAGAGCGCCTATCATACGGTGATCTCTTCTATAGGCGAAGACCCGGAGCGGGAAGGTCTGCTGAAGACCCCGGAGCGCGTGGCCAAGGCCATGCAGTTCATGACACAGGGGTACAGCATGAATGCCGCAGAGCTACTGCTTTCGGCCAAGTTTCACGAGTCGTATAGCGAGATGGTGATCGTAAAGGATATAGAGCTGTACTCTATGTGCGAGCACCATATGCTGCCCTTCTTTGGCAAGGCGCACATAGCCTACATACCCAACGGCTGGATAACCGGCCTCAGCAAGATGGCGCATGTGGTAGAGTGTTTTGCCCGCCGCCTGCAGGTACAGGAACGTATGACCCACCAGATACTGGATGTGATACAGGAGACCCTGCAGCCACTGGGTGTAGGTGTGGTAATAGAAGCGCAGCACCTGTGTATGATGATGCGTGGCGTGCAGAAGCAGAACAGCGTCACCACTACATCAGCATTCAGCGGCCAGTTCCTGAAAAACGAGACCCGGTCAGAGTTTCTGAAACTACTGTCGCATCATTCGTAAGTATTGTTGAAAAAGGATTTTTGAATTACATTTGCATCCCCCTTTGATAAGACGAAACGTAACAGTTTCGGGAAGTAGCGCAGCCCGGTAGCGTACATGGCTGGGGGTCATGTGGTCGCAGGTTCGAATCCTGTCTTCCCGACATAAAATGAGAGCGGAGCAACAGAGCGGAGAGCGAGTTGCTCCGCTTTTGTTTTGAACGGGACGCTTGCGCATTGTGGAGCAAACCGACCTTGGAATGAGCGCAGAACCAAATCCTCGATTACAACTACTGCTTTCGAAAATCACCAGACCGCACTACAGGTCCGGAACAGCGTTGCTGTTGTGGCTGAAACCTGCTCCTGACCTGACTGAATACATTGCATCCATCAAGAAAAATAAACGTCTCTTCTAAACGGGTGGCAAATCTGACTACTCTTTGCTGATCATTGACGCAAAGCTGTTGCGAAGGTTGTCATAGCCGAGCAGGTCGGCTTTTATACTGCCTACCAGTATGGGGCTATCTACACGCAATGGCAAGTGATTTTCATCGTCACTCACCCATACTGTCATTTTATCTCCCCCTTTGAATATAGTGCCTTCAATGAGCAGTGGCGCGATCTTAATTGCTTTGAACCTGCCCATCTTTGTAGTTATCTCTTCCTTTCCTATATACTTGATATAAAGCGAGTAGACCTTATCATCCAGGAACATATTGAAAGGTATTTTATCGCCCGGTTTATAATCGTTGTAATTAATATTGCGGGCGTAGTAAATTGCCGATAGCACATCCTGGGTACACTTAGGTATGTCATAAACTTTCTTGTCTGATGTGGCTTCCCGTTTTTTACTATTGAACGCCACATCCTGGTTTATCTTAAACCCACCTTCATTCACATTTCTTACAAACCGTAGCGGCAGCATGGTTTCCTTATCGATATAGGTTTCGTAGATGTCATTCACTTTATAAAACACATACGATTTGGCTGTCTTTCCAACACCTTTTACATGATATACCTTACGACCATTTACCTCCTCCCCTTTTATCTTGAAATTAACATTCCCGGCATTGATCCATACAAAACCGACATTGTAAAATATCCGGAAAGTCAATTGCTCATTATCCTTGAAACTGGTATTCCTGGCCTGGCAAACATCACTTTGCGCCAGCACCGGGTAGCCCGATAAGACCAGGAAGCAGCAGACAATTATTATTTTTATGTTAATCATTTTACCAGGCACTTTATTGGTCATAAAAACTATCTCAAAAGCCTCATTCTCATTATTAAAATACTGCCAAATACCGATGGAATGATGAGGTTGAGCAGCCACACACCGGCTGTGGCTGCAAGCATTCCTACAGTATTTGATGAAAAATGCTGAAAAAGAAAAATGCTCACTTCCCCCCTGATACCAAGCTCTGTAAGCGTTATAGACGGTATCACCGCCATGATCCAGAAAAATAATGCAGCCAGGCAATAGCCGTCTGCAAATGGCACATCTACATTCATCCACTTTAGTAAAAACAAATATTGTGCCGTAAATATTGCATACCGTAAAATGGATATACCCAACACCGTCATCTGGGTACGCATGGTGATGCGATTTAACAATTTCCCGTAAATGGCAAACCTCCTTAAAAGCTTGATGCGCTCAAATAATGGCAGCCAGGACTCAAAACGCCAGTAAATGACAACAGCCACGATACTTGCCAACAGGCAGGCGGCCAATACCAGCTTTGCCACGGAAGCGGGAAAGGCGATATTGTAATAAATGAGTCCGCCCAGGCCGAAAATGTATACTGTAGACAACTGCGCCATAACCCCCAGCACAGACACATTGATGTACCTGAACGTATTACTGCTGCCGAGGTACAGTATACGCCCCGGATACTCACCAATACGGTTGGGGGTAACTATAGAGAAAGCAATACCTGCAAGGTAGCTGGCGAATGCCCTGAAATAGCTTACCGGCTCTACAGAACTGACCAGCAGGTACCATTTGCGCCCTTCCAGCGAAGTGTTGATGAACATGAGGGCGATGCACAAATACAAATAAATATTCGGCCCGGTCTGCTTCCAGATACCGGCATCAATACCGGCAAGCTGCTTAGTGACCTGGCCATATATACTCCACAGCAGGAACAAGGAAATAGCTCCGCCTGCAAGGTAGTTCAGCCATATTTTGGTAGCTTTGTTCATCACAGCCAATTCATACTATTTGAAAGACGACCAGATCATTCTTGGAATTGACCCCGGAACCTTAGTAATGGGTTACGGTGTGATCTCCGTAAACAAAAGTAACGTATCACTGATAGAAATGGGTGTGCTGCAATTGTCTAAACATAAAGACCATGCAGAACGGCTGCACCTCATCTTTAAAAAAATGGAGAGCCTGATAAAGCTACACCAGCCCCAGGCCGTAGCTATCGAAGCCCCATTCTTCGGGAAGAATGTGCAGAGTATGCTAAAGCTGGGACGGGCCCAGGGCGTGGCAATCGCGGCGGCAATGATGAGCGGCCTCCATGCCGAAGAGTACGCGCCGCGGAAAATAAAGCAGTCTATTACCGGCCGTGGAAACGCCACTAAGGAACAGGTGCTGAAAATGCTGACCCATACCCTGAACATCACGGAAGACGTGCGTTTCATGGATGCTACTGACGCAGTGGCAGTGGCCCTCTGTCACCATTACCAGGGCAGAACTGCTGCATTAAAAAAAGATAACATACCAAAGATCCGCACAAAAAAAGAAACCAATAACTGGGCTTCATTTATCGCTATGAATCCCGAAAGGATAAAATAAATTTAACCTGAACTATAATTAATTTTTACTTTTACTTTAACCATTGACAATTAGAAGTATTATATTAGCGGTAGAAAAAGTTAACTGTTACAACACTTATGTCTCAACCCAAGGTGAAAATACTATTAGTAGAAGATGATCCTGTACTGGGGTATGTGGTAAAGGATTTTTTGCTGAAACAGGATTATGATGTAACGCATTGTACAGATGGCGACCTTGCGTGGCATCAGTTCATGAAAAATATTTACGACGTCTGCCTGCTTGATATTATGCTGCCCGGTAAGAAAGACGGCATGGAACTTGCGAACAGCATCCGCAAAAAGAACGAAAACATTCCCATTATACTTATCTCTTCCAAGAGCCTGGACAATGACAAGATAGCTGGCTTTGAAAGTGGCGCAGACGACTACATTACCAAGCCATACAATCTACAGGAACTGCAAATGAGGATACAGGTGTTCCTTAAGCGCAGCAAGAAGAAAGACGATACAGGACCTGTACACTTCAAGATAGGCGACCTTGATTTTGACTATACCAACCTGGTACTTAAAAGCGACAAAGTAGAACATCAACTTACCCAGCGCGAAGCTGACCTGGTACGCTATCTGTGCCTTAACGCCAACCGTGTGCTGAAGCGCGATGAGATTCTGATGAACGTATGGGGCAAGGACGATTACTTCCTGGGCCGCAGCATGGATGTGTTCATCACCAAGGTAAGGAAGTACCTGAAATCGCAGACTGCCGCCAAACTACAGACGATTCACGGCATCGGTTTTAAGTTCAATTACAACCCTTAATCAATACATTAACACAGAATATTAACTGCCGGAGCATATTCTTTCTCTGGGCGAATTATTATGCCGTCATCAACTCGGGTAACTGCCGTGGCGCAAAGTTTTTCATGGACTTAGCTATAGCAGCAATGTGGTCTGGTGTGGTACCGCAACAGCCGCCTACCAGGTTCACCCAACCCTCTTTTGCCCACTCCGAAATGACCGATGCGGTATGCTCAGGGCTTTCGTCATACTCACCCATAGCATTAGGAAGGCCTGCGTTAGGATATGCGCTTACGTAACATGCAGCTATATTCGCCAGCTCCTCTACGTGCGGCCTCATCTGCTCTGCGCCCAGTGCGCAGTTGAGCCCTATACTTACCGGGTTGGCATGCATCACAGATATATAAAACGCTTCGAGTGTCTGCCCGCTGAGCGTGCGGCCTGATGCGTCTGTGATGGTACCGGAGATCATTACCGGTAGCTGCGGATTCTTAGTATCGCGGAAATATTTGTTAATGGCGTAGATAGCCGCCTTTGCATTGAGTGTATCAAAGATGGTCTCTACCAGCAGTATGTCTACACCGCCGTCTACAAGTCCTTTGATCTGCTCGTAGTAGGCATCTGCTACTTCATCGAAAGTGACAGAACGGAAACCGGGATTGTTCACATCGGGCGAGAGGGTCAATGTTTTGTTCATAGGGCCTATAGCACCCGCAACAAAACGGTTGGTATCGGCTGGCTTACTTTCTGCCAGAAATTCGGTGATGGCTTCCTTTGCCAGTTTGGCCGCTGCCACATTGAGCTCATAGGCCAGTGACTGCATATCATAATCTGCCAGTGATATGACCTGGGAGTTGAATGTATTGGTCTCCAGTATATTAGCGCCGGCCTGCAGGTATTGTTTGTGGATCTCTTTTATAATATGCGGCTGCGTGAGGCACAGCAGGTCATTATTTCCCTTCACATCGGTATGCCAATCTTTAAAACGAGTGCCGCGATAGTCTGCTTCCTCCAGTTTATAGCGCTGCACCATGGTGCCCATGGCGCCATCAATGATCAAAATACGTTCATCGAGTAATTTCCGCAGTTGTGTTTCTGTGTTCATGTCTGCTCTGTTAAGTATGCAAAGGTAAGTCATTGGACTAATAGCGTAAATAGGCAAAATGCTAATAAGGCAATAGGTAAAAAAGATGATACCCTTCACCTGCCGGCGGCATACAACAAGGGCCGCGCAATGCACGGCCCTTTGTTATAAAATTATATTTGGTTTAGTTACCACCGCCCTGCGCCACTATGTTGCCACCGCCTGCCGCTACTATATTACCACCACCTTGCGCTACAATGTTACCACCGCCCTGCGCCACTATATTGCTGCCGTTCGTATTTATTATGCCAGCTGCTGCATTTGCTTCTGCAGCTATTTGCATAGAAACGGGTACCGTAACAACAATAGGGGTGGTGCCGGATGAAATGACCGTGCTGCCCGATGTTTTTTGTGCCGTAGCGCCATTGCTTTTTTTCCATGCTTCATGGCAGCCCAGCAGCATCAGGTAAGAATGCACCGGCTGGCCTTTCCAGTAATTTACTTCCGGGGCCGACGGCTGCCGGCCCAGTTCATACTGGTACGAGCGTTTGATCACGTTCACATATTCTGCCGGGTTACCTTTCAGCCACTGCACATGGTCGGCCATCAGTTCTGTATATATGTGGTTGCCGTTCGACCAGTAAGTGATTTCCGCAGCTGTAGGGTTTCGGCCCATAGCATCGTTATATGCTTTTATAATAGTGCTTTTCTTCGTACCGGCGTCCTTGCCTATGTAGGCTTTGTTGGCCGCTATCATGTCATTTACGTTTTTCATGCTGGCCTGTCCCTGCCAGTAGGTGATCTCGCTCTCAGATGGTGCGCGGCCAAAGGAAAGCATATAACCTGCTTGTATGCGTTCGCGTTTCAGTTGTTTCGCGTCTTGTGCATGTGCGGTAGAAAACAGCGCAAGGCCAAGGGCCATTGCAGCTATTTTATGACTGATTTTTTTCATAATATTTATATTTAGAGGACAAATTACCAACTATTTTTGAATAAAAAAATGAATAATGTGGTATGAGGCATTATATTTTGGGGAATGGCTAACCAAGGTGCCTGTCCTTTGGACAATTTTGTCATTTTCATAATTTACACTTTTTAAGTGTAAACTTTTTTCACGACGATACAAA
>JABDCE010000066.1 GCA_013288285.1 Bacteroidota bacterium | reverse complement strand
AAAACACATACTCTTGTACTGGCAGCGGCAATATGCGCACTTACTACTTCCTGCGGCAACAATGCTGCGAACAATAACGGGACTACGGCGACAGACAGCGTGAAGGCTGTGCCGATGGCTGCAGTGGCCATAACTACGGTAACGCCATCGCCGGAGTATAAAGACGCATCGCTGGGTGTAGCTGCTACAGCGACAAAAGTGGGTAAGGACTCTGCAAAGGTGTCCTTTGTGTTTGACGTAAAAAATTACGAGCTAAAAATGCAGACGGCCGACAATGGCACTAAGTCGTGCGCCAACTCTAAGGATGGCCAGCATATACACTTCATACTGGACAACAAGCCATACAAGGCCCTTTACGAACCAAAGAACGACATAACACTGCCAGCAGACGGCCAGGAGCACTACTTAATGGCGTTCCTGTCGAGGTCTTATCATGAGTCGATAAAGACCAAGGGTGCAGCGGTTGTTTATCATTTTAAGATAGATGCAAACGGAAATCTGAAGAAGCTGGATGATCCTAAAACACCAATGGTATTCTACAGCCGTCCGAAGGGCGACTATTATGGCACAGATACTGCCAACCTGCTCCTTGACTTCTATGTATGGAACTGCGAACTGGCTCCTGCCGGTTACAAGGTAAAGGCAGAAATAGCTAACGAAAACAAGCCTTCGCAGCAGTTGACGACTACTATAGACCAATGGACTTCTCACTTTATCACGAACCTGGGTACGGGCAAATCGAAAGTGACGCTGACCCTGGTAGACAAAGATGGTAAGCCTGTAGATGGCCCGATGACGAGCGCCACGAGAGAATTTAATATGGCGGCACAGGAAGTAGCTAAATAAGCCCTGATAGTCAGATGCGGAAAATAGATAGTAAAGACCTGCCGAAATTTATCTTGTTCATTATTTGCGCCTTGCTGTGCCTGATGGGCGCGGTGTATTTCTTCATGCACTGGCTGAAATAGCGGTCAGTTTGCAACAATGGTCCGTAGGTCGTATGCCAGGTGCTCATTGAATATTTGCGCGCCTGTGACGTTGAGGTGGATATGGTCGGTAAAGAGTTCTTTGTGATCGCGCAAGGTATCATTGACATAGGACAGGAAGGGTATATTGTACTCTTTGGCGTAAGCCAATAGCTTGCGGGTAACAGCGCTGGAGTCTGTGCTCGTTAATGCTGTTGCATCATGCAGCAGCGGCACGTAAACAAATATGAGCTTAATGTCGTTGCTTTTGCAGAATTTAAGATAGTCTACAAACTGGGAATCCACTTCAGGCTGGATGTTGTTGCGCAGATAGTCGCTTTCTTTCTGTATGCGCATCGCGAAAAAGTTATCGAATGCAAGCAACCGGGGTGAAAACCCTTTGTACATATTGTTACTGCTGCGGTAGCCGGTATGGAAGTAACAGAGCAGGCCTTCCTTGATGAGATTGAGGTGGTTGTTGTACTTGAATAGCGGAAAATAAAGCTCAGGGATGGTGAATTTCTCCTGGTAATGGCTGGTCATCTCCCGCACGATAGGGTCACTGATATAGGGAATGAACTGCTCACTGTTTGACAGGTGTATGCCATTGGAGAAGGTGGAGAAATCGACGTTTTGCAGTATGTATTTGGGCTTACGGTTGTGCTGCAGATACACTTTGAGCATAGCCAGTTGAATGGGGATGAATCCGCCATCGATGCCGAGGTTGTAGCTATTGACGTGCAAAACAGAATCAAGTACCTTGGGAGATATGACTATCCTGGCCCGGGAGCCGCCAAGTATGAGCAGATCGGCATTGATGCGGGACTGGTAGGCGTCATTCCATACCGTAAAGTACTGCGACTTAGATGCGGTGAGGCCTTTATCCACCATGTGCTGTGTGATGCACAAGATCAGCAGCATGATACAGCCAAACAGTAAGGAGTATGTGATGGCTTTTCTCATTGCTTAGAACTGGAAATAAATAAACTGCCGTGAATTGAATATGCCAAACAGGTAAATGGTAAACGCCATGCCAAAATAGATGCCCCAGCGTACTGCCCTGGGCTTTGTGCCTACCATCTCCATGAGGCTGCCCCTGCCCTCATATCTGTGTGCCAGTTCTAAAAGCAATAGGTAGCCTATGCACACTAGTAATGACATGGTGGGTATGCCGCTCAGTAACTGGCCGGTAAGCACTCCCCGGTGCCGTATGGCCTGCCCTATCTCTGAGAACACAGACGGTAGCTTCTTTATTACGGCCAGTGCATCGCGGAGGCTATTGGCCCGGAAGAAGATGTAGGTGAAGCATACATAAGAAAAGGTAAGGAAAAGGCTGATGAGCCGGCCCGCCTGCTCCGGTATTTTCTTAAACAACTTCTTCCTGAATTTGCGGGTGGCTATCTCGTAAGAGATGGCTATGCCATGCAGTAGGCCCCAGACCATGTATTTCCACGCAGCGCCGTGCCAGAAGCCGCTGATGAGGAAGGTGACAATGGCGGCAACAATTACGGCCTTCATCCCATAGTCACGGAACCGGACGGACAAGGGCGTGTATACATAGTCGCTGAGCCAGGTGGAGAGGGAGATGTGCCACTTTCTCCAAAATTCAGAGATGCTCTTTGCATTGTAAGGCTTGTTGAAGTTGACCATAAGGTGGAAGCCCATGACCCTGGCTACACCGAGGGCAATATCAGAATAACCGGAAAAGTCGCAAAATATCTGGAAGGCGAAGAATACGGTACCGAGGATAAGCGCGGTTGCTGATTGCTGCTGTGGATGGTTGTAGATATTGTCCACTATTATCCCTAATCGGTCTGCAATGACGCATTTCTTGAACAGGCCCCATAGTACGCGCCTCATGCCGATCACAAAATCGTCGTAACTGAATGGGTGGGGCGTATGGAATTGATGGAGGAGGTTTTGTGGCCGCTCGATAGGGCCAGCTACCAACTGCGGGTAAAACATGACATAGAGGGCATATATGCCAAAGTGCCTTTCGGCCTTTTGGTTGCCGCGGTACACCTCTATAGTATAGCTCATGGCCTGGAAAGTATGGAACGACAAACCGATAGGCAGCAGGATCTTCAGCAGGGGGATGCGGGCACTCATATCAGATATATGGAGTAAGGCGTTTATGTTGGTGGACAGGAAATTGGCGTATTTGAAAAATACCAGTATGCCCACGTTAGTGACCAGGCTCATAATGAGCCATAACCTGCGTTTATGACCTTCGGCATTCTCGATAAGTATACCCGCTGCATAATCAATAACGATGGTTGCGAACAGGATAAGGATGTATACCGGCACGAAAGCCATATAAAAGATACAGCTTGCAACCAATAAGTGAAACCAACGGAGCTTATACGGAAGTAAAAAATATATTATAGTTACTATAGGGAAGAACAGTAAAAATTCGAAAGAATTAAATAGCATGTGACTATAGTATACGTAGCGGCGGCAAAAGTAATTATAAGTCTTTATATTACAGTGCCCCGACCAACGGATGCCGCCATCGACTTAAAACGAAATTTTAACTTTTACGATTAGCATAAAGCCTGCAAACCCTTTTCGTTTTATTATATTTGCCTCTCGAATATTCATAATGCGCAGTATCTTTATAAAAGAAATAAATTCATTTTTTAGTTCTATAGTAGGCTATGTAGCGTTGCTTGTGTTCCTGGTGGCATGCGGCCTGTTTTTGTGGATCATACCTGAATACAGCATACTTGGTTATGGCTATGCATCAATGGAGCGCTTCTTTGAGATAGCGCCGTGGCTTCTGCTACTGCTGGTGCCGGCGGTGACCATGCGGTCGTTTGCTGATGAATTCAGGACGGGTACCATAGAATGGCTTTCAACCAAGCCCCTCACCGACCTGGACATCATCATGGGTAAGTACTTAGCTACGCTGGCGCTTATTGTTTTCGCACTGCTGCCAACGCTGGTGTATGTATATACTATCAGTAACCTATCACTACCTGACATCAACCTGGACTCGGGTGCAATAATCGGTTCATACGTTGGTTTATTCTTCCTGGCGGCAACTTTTGGAGCTATTGGTATATTCTGTTCGTCGCTAACTGCCAACCAGGTGGTGGGGTTCCTGGTATCGCTGCTGGCGTGCTACCTGTTGTATACGGGTTTTGAGCAACTAAGCAAGCTGCCTAAGCTGTCGGAAGGATTTGACTACTACCTGAGTATGATAGGTATGGAATTTCATTACAACTCGATCAGCCGTGGGTTAATAGACTCGCGCGATGTGATTTACTTTTTGTCAATAATCATTTTTTTCATAGCACTTACCCGCTTTTCGCTGAGCAGCCGCACCAGGGGCGCCGGGAGAATGGGGTAAGAGACAGAGCTTATGGCGACTAAAACACCGGGAAAGAACCAACGTCAGAAACAGGCCACGATCCGCATCATTATTATGGCGGCTATATTGGTATGTGTCAATGTGCTGGCATCGTATCTGCATACCGGTCTGGACCTTACGAGGGAAAAACGCTTCACACTGTCGCCGGCCACACGCAAACTGCTGAGCAATATGCAGGAGGTAGCTGTGGTGGACATATACCTGAAAGGAAAATTCCCGGCAGAGCTACAGCGTATGCAAGAAGCAGTGCGGGAACGCCTGCGTTCATTCAAAGACATTGCGGGCAATAAGATCATATACAGGTTCACAGACCCATTTGAAGGAAAGAACGAAAGTGAGCAAAAAGTAATAGCCCACGACCTGGCTGAAAAAGGCATACATGTGCTGACCCTGCAAAACCAGGACGAGGACGAATATTCTTCGAAGCCTTTCTTTCCGTATGCGCTGGTACAATATAATGGCAAGGAAGCAGCAGTGATGCTGCTGGAAGATCCTCCGGGTAAGACCGCAGCAGAGAAGATCAGCTATGCAGAGGCAATGCTGGAGTATAAGTTTGCCAATGCCATCAACCAACTGGGTAAGCAGGATAAATCGCGCATAGGCTACCTGACCGGCAATGGTGAAGACCTGGGCGTAAACTCTTACGATATGCTGGGGGCGCTGTCGCACTACTATAATATGGACACGCTGGACCTGATGCATCTGCTGAACATATCCCCGGCCTATGATGCGATAGTGATCAACCAGCCGGTAGTACCGTTTACAGGTCCGCAGAAGCTGAAGATAGACCAGTATGTGATGCGCGGCGGCCACGTGCTGTGGGTAATGAATATGCTCAACGCGAACATGGACAGCCTGCGGACATCGCCGCAACTGATAGCTATGGATTATGGACTGGGGCTGGATGACATACTGTTTAAATACGGAGTACGGGTAAACAACGACCTGGTAGAAGATATGCAGTGCATGCCACTGGGCCAGATAGACCATGTAACGGGCCAGCGTGAATTCAAGGACTGGATCTATTTCCCGAAGCTGAACCCTACAGCAGACCACCCTATTGTGCGTAACATGGATTTTATTCGTGCGGGCTTCACCAACAGCATTGACACTATCAAGAGCACGGGCATTAAGAAAACGATACTGCTCCAGTCATCGAAGTACAGCCGCGCGGCGATGGCCCCTGCACGTGTGAGCCTGAGCACACTGGCCTACCCCCAGAAAAACGAGATGTTTAACAAGCCTTACCTGCCTGTAGCTGTGCTGCTGGAAGGCAAGTTTCACTCTGTTTATCAGAACCTGCTGGCGCCTGAATACCTGAGACTGCTGGATTCCCTGAAACAACCATATAAAGCAGTATGTGATAGCAATAACAGCATGATCGTGGTTTCGGTGGGGGACATCTTTAAGAATGAATACTCTGCTAAGGACGGACCAATGCAGATGGGCTACTATGGCTGGACTCATGAATTTTACGCGAACAGGAGTTTTCTGCTGAACTGCATGGAATACCTTACCGACCACTCGGGCATACTGGAAGCACGCTCTAAAGAAGTGAAGCTGCGGCTGCTGGACAACGGGCGTGCCAAGGATGAGAAAACGAAGTGGCAGGTGATCAATGTTTCTGTGCCTATAGCGGCAGTGCTGGTATTTGCATCGTGCTACCTGTTTTTCAGGAAACGTAAATACGAAGTGAAACCAAACGAAACAAAACCCCTGGCCTGATGAGGAAAACACTTGTATATATTGCCATCCTCGCTATACTTGCTTTCAGCATCTACTACTTCCTGTTCAATACCCAGGGCAACCAGTTTGGCGACAGCGAGGCAGGCTTCACTGTAAGGGATACGGCAGCTATAGGACGTCTGTACCTGGTAGCTAATGACGGCGAGGGCGTACTTGTAGAGCGTACAGACTCGGGATGGATGGTGAACAAGCAGTACAGGGCGTTGCCCAGCACACTGAACCTGCTGCTGCAAACGCTGCATGACCAGGCGCCACTATACCCAGTGACCAAGAATGCGTATGACAATGTAGTAAAGAATCTATCGTCTGATGCGGTGAAGATAGAAGTGTATGGCAGGGATGGGAAAAAGATGAGGGTGTTTTATGTGGGTGGCCCGGCACTGAACAATACCGGCACCAATATGATGATGGAAGGTGCGCATACTCCTTATGTGGTGCAGGTGACCGGATTTAACGGCTACCTGACCCCGCGCTATCCGCACCAACTGAAGGACTGGAGAGACCGCAACATCTTTAATATACCGGCGGAAGAGATAAAAAGCGTATCCCTGAAGTATGCCGGCAAGCCAGTTAACTCTTTTGTGATCAACCGGGAGAATGGCTCGTATACTGTAACGGGAGATACGGACATCACCAAACATCTAAGCGAGCTGAACAAACGCAGGGTGGATGTGTACATGAAATACTTTACGGGCATCAATTGCGAGGGTTATCTGAACGGGCTATCGGATATGGATACTACGATCAAGACTGCGCCATTGCAATCGACGATAGATATAGAGGGTATGCACGGGCAGCACCAGCATGTGGATATATACTGGATGGCTATCAACAGGCGCAGTAAGAACCTCGTAACCTCGAACCCGGATGTGCCGGATGACTATGATGTGGACCGCTTGTATGCCGTTATCAACAACTATAAGGATACGGTGATGATACAGCGGTTTGTGTTCAAAAAGATCTTCCGCAAATCGTATGAATTCTTTATGAAGGATGAAGACGGGCCGCCTGTGCCGAAGAATCCGGGACTACCGAGGAACGTGATGATGCACAAGAATATCTGATCAGTAGAAGTATTTTAGCTCGTCAAAGTCGAGATCTATCACTTCATAGTCCCTGTCGTTGTGCCATTGATAATGCCACCATTCTGTTGGCACCATACCGAATCCATACTTACGCATAGTTTGTTTCAGTAGTCGCCTGTTTGTCAATACCTGCGCGGGCAGTGTGTAGAAATCGTGGTGGGCGGAGTCGGTGAAATTGTCGAAAGCCGTACCCATGTCCAACTCCCTACCCGTTCGCAGGTCTATAAGGGTCACATCTACTGCCAGGCAGCGATTGTGGTTGCTACCCTTCCGGGGATTGGCGGCATAATGCCGATCTGGCACCAACCGCCAAATAGTACAGGTGGCGCTAAGGGGACGGAAAGCATCGAACAACTTTAGGGCATAACCCTTTTTACGTAGATCTTCCTGCACCAGGCGAAGGCCATTGGCGGGGGCGGTGCGCAGCAACGCTACCGGGTGGTGGTATAAAACGGTGTGGGTGAAATTGTTGATAGTGGCATAACGCATATCTACTACAAGCCCGGGTATTAATTGCTGTAGGGCCACCAGCTTTTTTGCGGGATCGGCCTGAATAGATGCCCGCATTTCAGCCGAGGTAACGACAGATTTAGCATCGGTCTTACAATGCTGTCCGCGGCATAACCCTATGGCTATTAACTGGAAAGCGATGGAAACGAAGCAGGTTAACTTCATAATAACGATATGCGAAAGCGAAGGCCAAATATAAGTTCTTATAAAAGTATAATTTTGCTTTTGTTCTGATCAAAAATATAGCTCTATGAAAATGGATAAAGTTCTCGGCAAACTAGGCATTGAGAAAATGAATGAAGGCGCGGCTACCGGCGTCAAATGGCTGAAGGGAATGGGAGAAAAGATAGAATCGGTATCGCCGGTTGATGGTAAGCGCATAGCTACGGTTACTTCAGTAGACCGCAGAACCTATGATACGGTGATAGCGCAGGCACAGGTGGCTTTCCTGGAGTGGCGCACATGGCCCGCACCACGCAGAGGCGAAATAGTGCGGCAGATAGGTGAGGCACTGAGAAAATATAAAGAACCGTTGGGCAGGCTGGTATCTTACGAAATGGGTAAGAGCCTGCAGGAAGGATATGGCGAGGTGCAGGAAATGATAGATATATGCGACCTGGCCGTGGGTATGTCGCGGCAGCTATATGGGCTGACCATGCACAGTGAACGACCTAAACACCGCATGTATGAACAGTGGCATCCGCTGGGCGTTGTTGGCATCATCAGTGCTTTCAACTTCCCGGTAGCGGTATGGAGCTGGAACAGTATGATAGCTCTGATATGCGGTAATACGTGTGTGTGGAAACCATCTGAAAAGACACCGATATCGGCAATCGCCTGCCAGAATATAGTGGCAGAAGTATTTAAGGCCAATGGTGTACCGGAGGGTGTTTGCGGGCTGGTGGCCGGCAACCGCGACTGCGGTGAATGGATGAGCAATGATAACCGGATACCGCTATTGTCGGCGACGGGATCTACGCGCATGGGTAAGGCAGTAGGTACGGCAGTGGCAGCCAGACTGGGCCGTTCGCTACTGGAACTGGGCGGTAACAACGCTATCATCATCACGGAGCATGCCGACCTGAACATAGCCCTGCGCGCAGCTATATTTGGCGCTGTGGGCACAGCAGGGCAACGCTGTACGACCACACGTCGCCTGATCATACATGAGCAGGTATTTGAGGCGTTTAAGAGGAAGCTGGTGGCTGCTTACAAACAATTAGTGATAGGCGACCCGCTGGATGAGAAAAGCCATGTAGGGCCACTGATAGACCAGGCAGCCGTAACGGCATACGTGAGCGCCATACAGGAAGTGAAGAAAGCCAAGGGCAAGCAGGTAGTAGCCGGAGCTGTGCTCACTGGGAAGGGCTATGAAAGCGGCTGCTATGTGCACCCCTGCATCTATGAAGTACAAAATGAATGGCCAATAGTGCAGCATGAGACCTTTGCGCCCATACTGTACATCATGAAATACAGCAATCTGAAAGACGCGATAGCTATGCAGAACAATGTACCACAGGGACTCTCATCGTCCATTATGACGCTGAATATGCGTGAAGCAGAACAGTACCTTGCAGCAACGGGCAGCGACTGCGGCATAGCCAATGTGAACATAGGCACCAGTGGCGCTGAGATAGGCGGGGCTTTTGGCGGTGAAAAAGAAACGGGTGGTGGCCGTGAAAGCGGATCTGATAGCTGGAAGGCATATATGCGCAGGCAGACCAATACCATCAACTGGAGCGACCAGTTGCCACTGGCACAGGGGATCAAGTTTTCGGTGTAGGGATTAAGTGAAAGGTGATAAGTTAAAACCTAAAAGTAGAAAGTCGAAAGTTATTTCAAAAGTAAATGATTGTTAGTAGAGTTCCCGATATAGTGAAGCATCGGGCGTTTCAAAACACTATAGTCAACCCCGCTGGGGTTGTACACATTTTGTTTTTCTTACCCTGGGTTTCACCCGGGGTTATTCATAGTTAAACCCTGTCGGGGTTATATTCTAGTAACAAGTAAGTCCAAAACGACAATGGCGTTGAAAATGCTGTACCGCAGCATCCGCGTCGCAGACGACGGACGAGTGAGTTAAGTCCTTAGGACTTACTTAATAGTAGCTATGAATTCGAGCGGCGGTAGTATTCCTGTGCCATTTTTATTTCGCCATAGGTGAAGTCGTCGCCCAGGAGATCTTTTATTGGTTTTGCGGCAAAGGTCTGGCCGGTGCTTTTGATAACGGATACAATTTTTTCAAGCTTTAGTTTCGCTATGATCTTGTGGATATCCAGCTCTCCATTGGCGATGAATACAGCAAGATGCCCCTCGATTGTAGATACAGAAAGTCCCCGCTGCGCGGCTATTTCGGGTATGGACACACCATCCCTGTACAAGGCCAGCGTTGCCTGCTGGGTGTTGCTAACTGATGGCTTGGCGGGTTTGTCGCGCTTCTTTTCTTTTGGTTTCTTGTAGCTTATTCGCGATGGCAGGTTGTGCTCTTCGGCATACTGTTTTATTATTTTCAGGAAACCCGCGCCATACTTGCTGATCTTATAATCGCCGAAGCCGGAGATCTGTTTCAGGTCATCGAAACTGAGTGGCAGGTAGGTGGCCAGCTCTATCAGGGAATTGTCGGCGAGGATATTGTATGCAGGCACATGCTCCTGGTCTGCGATATCCAGGCGCAGGCCCTTGAGGTCTTTTAATAACTGTTTGTCGTACTCCGGTTCTTCTTCCTCAGCAGGGGCAATCTTCTCTTTACGCAATACCAGCTTCAGTTCGGTCTCCCCTTTCAGCAGTTTCCAGCTTTTATCATTCAGTTTCAGCGTGGCAAACTGGTCGTCTGTTTTATCAATAAAGCGGTTGTACAGCAGTTGCTGCACCATCCACTGCCACTCTTCTTTTTTAAGGTCTTTGCCTATGCCATAAGTCTTCAGCTCCTTATGCGCGGGCTGTATCTTTTCACTTGCAGAGCCTCTTAAGAGATCAATAATGTAGCCTGCTCCATAACGCTCACCAGTTCGGGATATGGCCGAAAGTAGTTTCTGCCCATCGATGGTTGCATCTTTTTCTTCAAGGGAACTGAGGCAGTAATCACAATTGCCGCAATAGGGCGGAAACTCCTCGCCGAAGTACTGCATGAGGTATTGCCTACGACAGCCTTCATGTTCGCAATAGTCCTGCATCAGTTGCAGCTTTTTGCGCGATATGGCCGACTGCTGGGGGTTGTTTTCCACCTCGGCAAACTTCCTCAGCTTCATAATGTCGCCGAATGAATAGAACAGTATCGCATCGCTTTTGAGGCCATCCCTGCCCGCACGGCCGGTCTCCTGGTAATAGCCTTCCACATTCTTAGACACATCGTGGTGTATCACAAACCGCACATTCGATTTATCGATGCCCATACCAAAGGCGATAGTGGCCACTATCACTTTGTATTCATCGCGCTGAAAAGCCTCCTGTACCCTACCCCGCTCTGCTGCATCCATGCCTGCATGATAATAAGCTGCCTTGATGCCCGCCTCGTATAAACGGCCGGCAATACCTTCTGTGGATGCCCGCGACAATGCGTAAATAATGCCACTATCGTCCTTATGCTTTTTTATATAGTCAAGTATCTGCTTGAAGGCATCCTTCTTGGCTTGTACGTGATATTGAATATTTGGCCGGTTGAAACTGGAGACAAATATGCGGGGATGGCGTAGGTCCAGTTTTTCAACAATGTCTTTTTGGGTGAGTGTATCGGCGCTGGCGGTGAGCGCTATTACAGGCACAGCCGGAAAATGCTTCTTCAGCACTGCCAGCTTCAGGTAATCAGGCCTGAAATCGTGCCCCCATGACGAGATACAATGCGCCTCGTCTATAGCGAACAACGAGGGATTCAACTGCCTCAGGAAATCAAAGAACGATTCACTGTTGGCTGGTATACGCTCCGGGGCAATGTAGAGCAACTTTATGTTGCCCTGCCGGGCGTCTTCTATAATGCGCCGCTGCTCATCAGCCGATTGTGAAGAATTAAGGAAAGCCCCATAAATGCCATTGGCCAGCAATGCATCTACCTGGTCTTTCATTAACGCAATAAGCGGTGAAACCACAATAGTAATGCCCGGGAGCAGCATGGCAGGCAACTGGTAGCAAATGGATTTGCCCGCTCCGGTGGGCATGATAGCGAGCGTATCTGAACTGTTTAATACACTCTCAATGATCGGCAATTGATTAAGCCGGAATTCGTCATAGCCAAAAAAGTGCTTTAAGGCCTGGTGCAGTTTTTCTTTCGTGTACGTGCTCATATATTGGTCTGTTAGTCATTTTTCCGTGATCTGTAAGTCTTTTTCCGGCTGCAAGATAAATAAATATTTAAATTAAAAAACAAAAAAGCATTTTGGTCGGCATCATCGATAGATATATATACGTGATGCTAAGGGTCGTAAGTTGCATGAGTAGAACAAAACAGCCTGTACCTTAGCCTACTTACAATCCTTCATTCTTTGAAGCAACTCCTT
>JABDCE010000065.1:9237-12211 GCA_013288285.1 Bacteroidota bacterium | reverse complement strand
CCGTAGTTCGCGGCATAGGCGCAGGTTGCGATGAAGAAGCAAAACGTGTGGTAATGTCATTCCCTCCGTGGAAGCCTGGTAAGCAAAATGGTAAGCCGGTTAAGGTGTACTTTACCCTGCCTATCGTATTCAAGTTAGAGTAACAGGTAACAACAGAGATATAGAAAAAGGCGAAAATTTTTTTTCGCCTTTTTAATTTTATACTTTTACTCGGCACGATGGTGAGACACTGTTCTCGTCCGAAGTCTTTAAAACGCATGATACAATAAAGCGGCCTGCATGAAGAAAGTGAGTGTTTTAGTGATCACCTACAAGCATGAAAAATACATAGGCCAGGCCCTTGATAGTATAGTTTCCCAAAAAGCGAATTTCGAGTTCGAAGTGGTCATAGGCGAGGATTTCAGCCCTGATGGTACACGTGCTGTTTGTGAGCAGTATGCCGCTAAGTATCCTGGCCTTATACGTCTTTTACCCTCAGAGCACAACCACGGCGCCATAAACAACCTGCTCCGTACCCTGCGCGAATGTAAGGGTGAGTATGTGGCAATATGCGAGGGGGATGACTATTGGATAGACGATCATAAACTACAGAAACAGGTAGACTTTATGGATGCTCATCCCGATTTTACCACCTGTTTTACAGGCGTTCAGATACACGATGAAATGGGCTGGAAACAGCCTGATGAGTACTTCTTCCCGAAGTGTGAGAAGGACGTCTATGAAATGGAGGATTTTATCACCTCAGAGATGAATATCATTCCCACGCCCACCATCCTCTTCAGGAATATACTTCCCAACCCCATGCCCGATTTTTTCCTGCAGGCATTGGTAGGCGATATGGGCACACAACTGTTCCTGGCCGATATATAGATGAGAAGACCGCAGCCTATCGCAACAACGCAGGTGGATTAAGTAAGAACGAAGAGCACCGGAAGGTGATGGATGCCGCCCTGATGAAGTTCTACAAAGCGTTCAATGAATATACCGGCCGCAGATACGACAAGGTATTCAGAAAGCGTTTCCTGAATAACGCAAAAATGAAGCTGATCTACGAGGCACGCGACAAGAAAGGATTGGAAAGGGTAAAGCATTATTTTAGGAGGATGCCGGACTATATAAAGTACTCAGATGGCATCAATATTAAAGAGTTCGTCTACTATAATCTCATTCTCATATTCCCATCAATAATGTTGAAGAAAAAGAGTTGATTGGATAGCAATGATAATAACCATTAATTTTGGCAAACAGTAAAACAATAAAGCAATGTGTGGTATAGCCGGCATAGTGGGTACATTTTCAGGTGATGCCGGGAACAAAGCACTTGCTGTTTTATCAAAGCAGTTAGCGCATCGCGGTCCTGATGGCTGCGGTACTTTTACCGGCGATGGCATATCACTTACGCACACAAGGCTATCTATTATTGATCTTTCAGAAAAAGGCAACCAGCCGCTGTATAATGAGGACAGAACGCTGGTGCTCATTTGCAATGGCGAGATATATAATTATCAGCAGCTGCGTGCGGAATTGTTACAGAAAGGACACAGTTTTAGCTCCAGTTCTGATTCCGAGGTCATCCTCCACCTGTATGAGGAATACGCCGCCACACCCGAAAAATTATTGGCCCGGCTTACTGGTATGTTTGCGTTTGCAGTGTGGGACATTAAAAGAAAGAAGCTATTCGTAGCCCGCGACCAGATAGGTATAAAGCCCCTGTATTACAGCTATGACGGTAACAAGCTCATTTTTTCATCTGAAATAAAGCCCATTGCTGAAACAGGCTGCATAGATGCGCAGGTCGACTATACTTCGGTATACGAATACTTTATTACCAGCACCATACCAGCTCCCAACACGTTCTATAAAAACGTGAAATGCCTGCTGCCAGGACATTACCTCACATTTGAAAACAACAAACTGTCCATAAAAGAGTATTGGGATATACCAAATGCACCGAAGAAATGGAGAAGCGAAATTGAAGCACGCGATGAAGTAGAGAATTGCCTGTCTACGGTGATCAAAGATCACCTGGTAGCCGATGTGCCGGTGGGTACATTCCTTTCCGCCGGTGTCGACTCGTCGCTCATTACGGCTATTGCCGCATCGTATCATCCCGGTATACATAGCTTTACTGCGTCATTCCCCGGTGAACCGGAAGACGAGGGTGTAGTAGCTGCCGATACAGCAAAAAAACTGCACACTACACATCATGCCTACGAACTGAAGAGCAACTTTTTCAGCGACTTCTCCACGCAATTTCGTGATATGGATCAGCCCTTTGCGGTCAGCAGTGCGCTTTCATTAGGGCGTATATCTGCTATGGCCCGCAAGGATGTGAAAGTAGTATTGAGCGGCGATGGGGCAGATGAATTGTTTGGTGGCTACTACCGGCACGAATTCCCACAGAGGCCAGCTTTTTTAAAGGCTATTCCAGTGGCTTTGCAGAACGATGTGCTGAAACTGGGGGCCGCAATAACCCGCAAAAAAAGCCTGGAAACACTTCGCGAGAACCTTGCTATCAAGCCCGGTGCGGCGTTGCTGTCCAGAATGTTGTTTACCCTGCCTGATACAGTGATGAGCTTATTCTCTCCCGAAATAAGATCAGAAATTGACACAGAACGATATTCCCGCTACCTCGACACACTTTTTGAAAAAAGGAATGATACTGATGAGCTCAACAGACTGCTGTACGTGGAAATGAAGACCACGCTGGTTGACGAGATGCTGACAAAGTGCGACCGCATGACCATGATAAACGGCATAGAAGGGCGTGTGCCCTTCCTCGACCATAGATTAGTGGAGCTGGCATTCAGCATTCCCGGAGCATATAAGCGAAACAAGGGGGTAGGGAAGATTATCTTACGGGATATACTTGCCCAAAAGCTGGGCAGGGATCTTGCCTATCGCACAAAGACAGGGTTCAACTCGCCATTGCAGCAGTGGCTGGAGAGCGATCCCAAAACCGCTGATTTTGTCA
>JABDCE010000065.1:0-9227 GCA_013288285.1 Bacteroidota bacterium | reverse complement strand
GGTAGAGCAGGCGCCTGCTGCGCCACTGGCTTTATCTGTGGTATGCCTCAACCAGTTTTTACCGGATGCCGGTTCAAACACCTGATTTTTCTTTATTTTTACAATA
The DNA here is from genome assembly GCA_013288285.1 of Bacteroidota bacterium. Classification (GTDB taxonomy): domain Bacteria; phylum Bacteroidota; class Bacteroidia; order Chitinophagales; family Chitinophagaceae; genus Nemorincola. Next base: position 9,121 of record JABDCE010000065.1, on the reverse strand, counting down.
GCCGGTGCGTCAACAGTAACCTCCATTGTGAGGCTGGTACGCCCGCAAACATCGATTATGTCGCTACCGAAAATAAGGTCTAAGTTCAATACTGTCAATAAACTTATTTCAAATCACCGGATCAAAAACGGCTACTTTGTCAAGAAGGGTGACCGGAAATTTGTGATAGTCATGTATCATGGCATAGACATTGTTCAAAGCACAAAATACAACCAGCGGTTTTTCAGTAAGGCCGATTTTGAAAAGCAGATCGCTTTGTTTACAAAGCACTTTAATGTACTCTCTCATAGTGACTTTGTAGCTGATAAATTCTCCGACACCAAATTGAACATGCTCATCACTTTCGATGATGGGTACCTGAACAATCTGAAATATGCTGTTCCCGTTTTGGAACAATATAATGCACATGCCTATTTCTTCATCACCGGTGTAGGGCCTCTCACGCCAAACATCTTGTGGGCCGATGCTATTGACATCGTTTCTAAACACGCTACAGGCGGGCATAAACTGACATTGAAGGACGTAGACTTCGAGTTGCGCGAACATGAGTTTATTAACCGGGACACAGGTGTTAACGTAAAATCTTTTATTAAAGACAGCGCCACTCCAGGCTATTCTGAAAAACGATCTGTTGTCAATCAGCTATTGTCTATTTATGACTTTACTAAAGACAATGGCGCGAAAGACTACTGGCAACTGATGAATAATGAAGAGATAGCCAGGGCGTCACAAAGCAGGCAGATCACCATAGGCTCTCATGGGCTGTATCATAACAATCTTGGCTCCCTTTCTCTTACTGATGCGGTTGCGGAAGTGGAAAACTCACAAAACTACCTGGAAAATATCATACAGAAGCCGGTCACCACCATCGCTTTTCCTGATGGCTCGTACACCCCGGAACTGAATAACGAGCTCTATGGTCGTGGTTTTGCCAAACAGTTCCTCGTAAACTATAATTTTTCCGATGCCGGAAATAAAGATTATGTTTATGACCGGTTTGGACTATATCCTTTTATGGGAAATCCGAATCAGTTGCTCTACCAAATTATCAACTGAGATGAACGTTTGCTTTTATACCTCGCAGAGGCCATCGGCATCTAACTTATTGAATATAGGCTACCTCGCCCATCAGCGGCCAAACCATAATTATTCATTTATCCAGGTTGCTGCAGCTCAGGAGAATCGCTCTTTCAAGGATAGGCTAAAGGATATGTACATAAAGGCAAGGTTTAACGATGGCAGGTTCGATTTTCACAAAGATTCGCTGTTGCTGGAAAATAGACTGATGGGTGCCGTGCAGCCGGTGAAATGGTCTGATTTCCAATGCACAGCGGCTAATGCAGTTAATGATACACTAAGCGAGGATTTTCTGAATAAGGTACAACCCGACGTAATTATCCAGGCCGGGGCAGGTATTCTGAAACAAAATATTTTCAGCAAAGCAAAAGTTGCTACCATCAATCTTCATCATGGCATTGCGCCGGATATAAGGGGCATTCATTCAACCTTCTGGTGCATGCTCTACGGTATTCCGGAAAAGATTGGGGTAACCTGTCATTTCATTGATGAGCACCTTGATACAGGCGCAGTCATCATGCGAAATGTACTCGACCGTGCCACCGGCTCCTTCATTGATGTTCAGTACGCTAATTACCTCATGGGTCGTGATGTGCTGGTAAACAGTATGGATATACTCGAAAAAGGCAATCTGAAGGTCGTGGGCAAAGGGCAGGTAAAGTCGTACTACTTTGGCGTTCCCGATCCGTTCTTATACTATGCTATGAAGAAAAGGAATTTTCACCCCCTCATGAAGATCGCTCAGAAAACCTTTAAGATGAAGGACCTGAATGTAGTTGAGCCGCTATAGCCGTTCAGTTCCAATGCGAAAATTATAGTAAATTCGCCACTACCCGGGAGGGAGCCTAAAACTTTTTTACAAGTTGAAAATATTGATACTAACTGGTAATTATCCCAGGAAGAACGCACCCGGAAACGGCATATTCATACATCAGCAGGTGAAAGCTTTGCAGCAATTGGGCGCGGAATGTCATGTGTTGAGCTTGCACAACTGGTTTCCGCCATTTGGTCTGCATCGGTTTCACTCCTATTGGCGTGAGGGTCATAAATCGCAGGATTGTTTTTATGAAGAGTTTGAAGGAGTAAAGATCCATTCAGTGCCCATGTTTGTAAAAATGCCCAGCTCTGTATTTAAAGACAATTACTACGATAGGGCCGCGAGATCAATAATTAAGTACGTAAAAAATAACCACAGTCTGCATAACGCCGACTGGTTGTACGCACATTTCTTAACAGACAATGGGTACATAGGCGCCAAAGTAAAAGACGAGCTGAAAGTAAAGCTGGCTGCAATCTCCCGTGGTGATGACGTTCATGCATGGCCTGTGCGGTTCCCGGCTTTACAGCAACATTTTCCGCTGGTATTTCAGAAGGCAGACCTGCTCCTGGCCAATAGCATGAACCTCGCTAAAGACGTACAAAAATGGATGCAGCCGGGCAACATGAGGAATGTAGAGACAATATACAATGGTATAGATCATGTCAAATTTCATCCCGTAACATCGGCTGCGGAAAAGCAGGCGCTGCGATCTGAGTTTGGTATACCCGCCGACAAAAAGATCCTCGTCTGTGTAGCCACTGCCGTCGCTTTAAAAGGGTGGCTGGAGTTGCTGCAGGCCATAAAAATATTAGGCAAGCAATTCAATGGCTGGCAGTTGCTGATGGTAGCCCCACCCCGGTTATTTGATGATGCTATTGATCTTATGAAAGAGGGAAAGGCATTAGGGGTTGAGGATAAGATTTTGCATATTCCGGGGCTGTCGCCCGATAGCTTGGCAAGCGTGCTGGCTGTGTGTGATGCTTTTGTATTGCCCAGCTATAACGAGGGTATGGCTAATGCGCTCCTGGAAGCTATGGCTTGCGGACTGGCCTGTGTAGCTACTGATGTAGGCGGCCATAACGAGGTCATCGAGAATGCGGAGGAAGGTATATTAGTGCCGCCCCGCTCCGTAGATGCGCTTGCAGCAGCCATCCGCACGATGACAGACAGTGATGAGTTAAGGAAAAAAATGGGTGTAAAGGCCCGTACTAAAATGATCGCCTTCGGCGACTATCTTTACAATAGCGGGAAATTGTTGGCATTATTTCAAAAGGATCGTAAGTAAGAATGGGCAGAGCTGATGCATATAACCTGGTACACATAACCACAGGCGGTGAATATAAAACCCCACTTGTTGCCAGCCAGTTATTTGATCAGGCCGAGTGGCAGGCAGTGACAAAAGAAGGGTTTGCGCCGCAGAAAGTAGAAGCCTGGATAATAGGCCCCATGCGCGAATATTTCGACAAGGAATCGCAGATTAAAGTAAACAATCTCAAAGCCCGCTGCCCGCACATTACCATTCGCATGGCCAATGGCATAGGCCGGCTTAAAATGTTCCCGGTATTAAAACTAATGAAACAAAACCGGCTCCGCCTTGGGCGCGATATCCCCGTTATCTATCATTGCCGTGGTGAAAAGGCTGCCGAATGGGCGTCCATGCTTAGAAGTCAATTTCCTCAGGACAAAGTGGTGCTGGATGTTCGTGGTTACTGGCCCGCTGAATTACTGTACAACCGCGGCATTGACGATCCTGCGCTGGCGCAGGGCGCTGATGTTGCCGCATTTCAAAAGGCATACACATATCTCAGAGAGATAGTTGGTAAGGCGGATGCGATAACTACAGTTAGCGTCGCGCTCAAAGACCTCCTGATAAAGGAAATGAACGCTCCGGCTAATACCTTTGTGGTGCCATGCTGTGTGAGCGAAATAACAAGCGATGCCCGGAGAGCGGAAATAAGAAAGAGTTGGGGTGTAAGTGATGAAGAGATAGTGCTGGTTTATTCGGGTTCCACCGCGGCATACCAGCATCTGGAGGACCTGACCATTCCATTCCTGAAGAAGCTGACCGAAAGGAACAGCAGGATCAGGTTAGCATTTTTATCGGCAGAGGTTGATCAGATAAAAGCAATGCTTACCGCCGCTGGTGTAGATACAACTCGTGTGATTCTCAAAAGCTTTCCGCAAAAGGAAGTGGCAGTGGCCCTTACCGCCTGCGATGCCGGTATACTCATCAGAAAACCAACATTGGTGAATAGGGTAGCCAACCCGGTGAAGATCGCGGAGTACCTGGCAGCAGGGTTGCCCATAATTATTGAAAAGGGAGTAGGCGGTGTTTCAGATGTATTGTTTGATAGGTCGCTATTGAAACGTATGGAAATAACAAAGGCCGGAACTGATATAAATGGTATCGCAGCAGATGTCAACAACTGGCTGGCCGATGATATTAAAGGAAAGAGGCCGCAGGTGAGAGATTATGCAAAAGAGGTGTATTTGTGGAGTTCGGCGATACACGTAAGCCGGAAAATGTATAAGTCTGCATTGGGCAGCTAATGATTAATTTCGCAAAAAAAATAGCAGCAGGGAATGTGTGGAATACTTTCGATAATTAGTACTAAAGCAAATGCCGGTTCGGGGAACCTGTTAAAAGCATGCTCTGTGATAAAACACAGGGGCCCCGATGATGAAGGATTACTGACATGGTTACCTGGTCAGTCGCCCGTTGTTTGGGCCGGCGAAGATACAGCACCATCTACACTCGGTCATTGGTCTTATAGCAAGCTGTCTCCTGAACAAAAATTTAAAGTTGGTTTTGGCCACAGGCGTTTATCCATTCTCGATCTCTCGCCCGCCGGTCATCAACCTATGCTATATGAGCCTGCATCCCTGGCTATTACGTTTAACGGAGAGATATACAACTACCTTGAGATAAAGGAGGAGTTGGAGAACCTGGGCCATCAGTTCAAAAGCACTACAGATACAGAAGTGATACTCCATGCCTGGGCAGAGTGGGGTACAAAGTGCCTCGATAAGTTCAATGGTATGTTTGCCTTTGTGATCCTTGATCATAAAAAGGGAGAATTATTTGCGGTTAGAGATAGGTTCGGTGTAAAACCGCTTTATTACTACAACGGAGCCAGCGCTATCTACCTGGCGTCCGAGATAAAGCAAATAAAAACGTCTCCTGATTTTCGGTTCAAACTCGATGAGTCCGTTGCTCACGATTACCTGGCCTATGGTACGTGTGAATATGGCGAAAGCACTTTCTATGCCGACATAAAACAGGTCCCCTCCGGTCATTATCTGCATGTCAATTTGTTGACTGAGGTGCCCGTACAGAAAATGGTGAAGTGGTATACTCTTGTGCCAAAGAAATGGAGTGGGAGTTTTGAAGATGCTTCAGGCAAATTCAGGGAATTACTGACAGATGCAGTGCGCCTTCGGCTCAGGTCTGATGTGAAGGTAGGTTCATGTTTATCAGGCGGATTAGACTCGTCAAGTATTGTTTGCCTTGCTGCGGAACTGCTGAAGGCAAACGGTGACTTTGCCGGGCAGGAAACAGTAACAGCATGCTACGATAATGTCAGGTATGACGAATGGCATTTTGCACAGGAAGTCATTAAGAAAACAAATGCACATGCTCACCAGACATTTCCGTCTTTCCGCCAGTTGCAGGATGAAATGGATGCGTTCTTGTGGCACCAGGATGCGCCTACCGGCAGCACCTCGCAATTCAGCCAGTGGGCCGTTTTTAAGAAAACGCATGAGATAGGATTGAAGGTGATGATAGACGGGCAGGGTGCCGACGAACAGCTTGCCGGTTATGGCGGTTACGATGCGGCATTGTATACCGGCCTCATGAAGAAAGCGAAGTTCGGCGCTATACTGGATGAAGCGCTGCACTACAAAAAAGAAAAAGGGACGTGGCCGAAGGGATTTCTACTGGCCGCTATGCAGATGAACTTGGGTAATGGCTTCTCAAAGATGCTGCCCGAAAAACTGAGGATAGGGAATACTGCGGCCTCACCGGAATGGATGCTGGATGGTCATAGCAACAGGTACGACAGTCAGTCTGCAAGCTTACAGGAGCACCTGCTGAAGCAGGTGTATATGGATCCGTTACCATCGTTGCTCAGGTATGAAGATCATAACTCAATGGCCTGGAGTGTGGAGTCCCGTACGCCATTTATGGATTATCGCCTGCTGGAGTTCAATCTTGGGCTTCCCGAAAATTTCGTGTACAAGAGAGGCTTAAGAAAGACGATCTTACGCCATGCTATGCACAATGTTATACCAGAGGCCATAGAGAACAGGAGAGATAAAATGGGTTTTGTCACGCCGGAAGAGTCATGGCTGAAAGGGGAGGGGAAAGAGTGGTTTAAAGATGGCATTGATAAAGCCTGCAATAAGATAGGTGGTAGCCTGGTCGACGCGCAAAAAGTAAAGAATTACGTAGACCGGATGATTGCAGGAAATGTGGCTTTTGATTTTTTGCCCTGGCGTATTATTTGTTTCAGCCGTTGGCTCGATAGCAACTAACAGCATCACTTCTTCACGTATTCAGTTACAAACCGTATGGGCTTTACAAATGCGTACAGGAAATACAACCCTCGTGGCAGCTTTATGAATTTATAGTCCAGTACAGACGGTGTAGTGGCATAGCGCAGGTACTTGCCCGTCATCTTTACTTGGTCTGCAAAACTATCTTTTATTTTCAGGTTCAGTAGCAGGGTATCGCTGGTGCCTTTCCTCGCCTTGTTCAGTGACGATAGCATAGTTTCTAAATACTTGCGTCCGTTTTTCGGTGAGGTATAGGGTATCGTTGATTTGATCCCTATCAAATGTTCGGCAATGTACAACCCTATATTCAGGGCGTTATTAAAGCCATAAGTCTTGCTGGCCTCTGTTACTTCCTTTGGGTCCGGCGCGCCGTTTTTCAGTAGCATCACCAGGTCCATAGTATATTTCAGCATCTCCCATCGCTGGTTCAGGCCATGATGTGCCACCATGGCCAGCAGGTGATGTGTGTCGTTAAGTATCGTTATCTTTTTTCCAAAAAGGTTTATTTCTTCCGTGCCTTTAAATAACAAGGTATTGGGCATAGGGGTGGGAAAATCAAATACCTGGCTCGCTGTCGACCAGTGAAATTCTGCATGAAATTTCCGCTCACCATCTTCGTAATGATCGAAATAATACTCGCGGGCAGATTTGAAATAAGTTTTCAGGAAGTCGTCAGGGATCGCTGTATTGTCGATATAGCGGCTATTCTCGAAAACATGCTTAATTGCTTTGAGATCGCTCAGTTCCGGCTTTATCAGGAAGTCGATGTCCGAGAATTCTCTGTGGCCTATGTCTTTATAGTACCGCATACAGAAGATACTTCCTTTCCAGGGTATGGCGGTTATTCCAGCGTCTTCGATGCGCCCATATAGCTGCGTCAGCTCCCTGGCGTGTTCCAGGTTATGTAAAGCTATACGCTTACAATCATTTTGCAGTTGTTCCTTTATTTCATTGGGGATATCTACCTTGTACAATACCTTAAAAACAACAGGCCTTAACTGGTGAATGGCAGCTATCCTGTACAGTAGTTGCCAGTCGGTGACGTTGGATTGCAGAAACTCCTTTAGTTCGTCTTCGTTTGCAGTGCCTGCAAACGCGCGGCAGGCCAGGATGATGACGGCTACCTCGGTTCCAAAATCTCGTTTTAGTTCACTGGCCGCGATCATAGCTTTTGGTTGTCGAACATTTTTTTAAAGATGCCGTTATTCGTTATCAGGGCGTCAAACCCACCCTCTTCAGCTATGCTGCCATCCTTCATTACATAAATATGGTCGGCGATCTTCAGGTTGTAAAGCGTGTGGGATATCAGTATTACTATTTTACCGGCAGCATGTGCTTTCAGGTTTTTAAAGATCTCATGTTCCGCTATTGCGTCTATTGAGCTGGTAGGCTCATCCAGCACTACTAGCTGCGCATCTTTATAAAACATGCGCGCCAGCCCTAGTTTTTGCCATTGACCGCCGCTCAGCTGTTCACTTTTTTCAAACGTTCGGCCCAGCTTTGTATCATACCCGTCTGACAAATCGGTGATAAATTTATCCGCGTCCACCAGTGATGCGGCCGTGCGCATATCACTATCGTGTTTAGTCCCGCCTGCCAGTGTTATATTATCTGCCACTGTAAGAAAGTATTTTTCAAAATCCTGGAACAGGAAGAAAGTATTTGCACGGTAAGCATCGGGCAGGATATTCGCAACCTCATTGCCGCTGATCTGTATACTGCCTGTTTGTATATCGTACATTCTGCCCAGCAGTTTTACCAGCGTAGATTTCCCCGATCCGTTTTCTCCCACTATAGCTATTATCTTTCCCTGTTTACAGGATATCGAAATATTATGCAACACAGGCTTGCTTGTGCCGGGATAAGCAAACGAAAGATTAGTCACTACAAGCCCATCATTGATAGCGGGAAACGGGCTGCTGGCCTCTTGCGATCGGGTATGAATGTCTAAGAATAGGAAAAGATCTTTCAAAAACAACCTTTGCTGAAACAGTTGTACCGATGATTGCAGAAAATTCTTCGCCGCAGCCTGTAGCCGCTGAAAGCCTTGTATGTAGATAACAAATACGCCAATGGTTATCACACCCGCCCATGCTTCCTTTGCCAGTAGTACGAAGATAATAGTCATCACTATCACTTCACACACCTGCGTCAGCAGGCTGTATCGAGTCAGTTTTGTATTCAGGTTTTTCTTCCCATCATAGATTGCCGTACGCATTTGCCGGAACCTGTCTATGAACGATTGTGCATATCCCAGCGCCCTTACTTCCTTTGCATAGGTCACACCGGTTAGCACCTGGTGCAGGTAACCCGCTTCTCTTTCTACCGGCACAAACTTCTTTTCCAGTCGGTATAGCTGGTGACTGTAATACCATTTAATAGCGGCAAGCGGCACTGATGATGCGACGAACAAAAGTGCATAAAACCATTGCAGCGAGAAAAAGAAACCCATAAGGAACAACAGCGAAAAACTATTCAGAAGCACGCTATTCAGATTAGCAACAAACAGCGGCACCCGGAACTGTGATTGCAGTTGTGCCTGGTGCAGCGTGTCGTGGTAGGTCGGGTTCTCATAGTATTCGAGGTCCACTTGCACGGCTTTGTCTAATACCAGTTCAGATACATGGTCGCTTATCTTTTGTTGCTGCAGGGTATTGATGTGGGTAG
>JABDCE010000064.1:11949-12251 GCA_013288285.1 Bacteroidota bacterium | reverse complement strand
GCCACTGTTCAAAAAGAATAGTATTGACATGCTGCTGGTAGGCGATAGCAAAAAAGCAAAGGAGATCACCAAGATAATGGCCGTTGAGCTCGGCATGGAGCATTTCTTTGACTTCGGTGGTAACGATGCCATACAGATCTTTAATGAGATGACCCGTTGTTGGCGCAATATGGCAGTGAAACAACCCGCTGGAAATAAGGTAGAGCGTGTGATAAAGCCTAATGAATCTCCGGAAGGACGCGCTAAGAACCGTCGTGTAACAATGACGTTGAAGCACAATAAATAAAGTTGCGGTTCACCGC
>JABDCE010000064.1:11542-11939 GCA_013288285.1 Bacteroidota bacterium | reverse complement strand
CTTCTTAACTGTCTTCTTTTTTGCAGGTGCCTTTGTCGGCTTCGAAGGGGCTTTCCCGTTCTTGCTTTGCAACGCATCCTTCACTATTTTCTGTACTTCCGTTAGAGTATAGGTGGCCGTGTAGTTTTTTGTAAGCGCAGGTATAGCAGTTCGTGCAGAAGTGAGGGGGATCACCTCCGCATCTGCAAAAGAATTGTCAGCCTCGTGTATGAAGAAGTCAGCCTGCAGATCAGACACACGCAGCAGGTAATAAGTGTCGCTGTCGCTGTTGCCGGCGCTCTTATGCTGTAGCTCCCTTGCCAGCGATGTATCGCCCATAGCGCTCACCGTATAGTTGGCCGAATTGCCCTTTACCGTAAGCATAACCCGGTTCTCCCCCTTTGCCGAAACAGGTACG
>JABDCE010000064.1:0-11514 GCA_013288285.1 Bacteroidota bacterium | reverse complement strand
TCAGTATGTAGTTCTTGTCATCAACAATGTCATTGTCATAAAAGTCATTGTTGAATTCGAGGATGCGATAGGGTTTACCAATGGTCAGGGCTTCCATATCATCTTCCTGCCTGAATCCGTACTGGCCGGCATCTCCGGGCTTTATCTTAGAGGTATATACTTCAAGCTGCCCTTCCGCTGCTTTCATTACATGCAGGTCAGTGAAGCTAAGCACAGCTATCTGGAAACTACAGCATACTATCAGCAATACAATAAGCAGGGGCTTATACATTTGTCCTCGATTTTAATGCAAAATAATGCTTATTTGCCGGTGGTCAATTAAAATTTGAAATTGTAGGTAATGCTCGGGATGATGGGTAAAATATACACTTCATAAACTGTGACCTTGATACCTGTAGTTGCCGTGCCGGTATTGTCTACGTAAAGGAAGTAGGGGTTATGGCGGTCGTATACATTGTATACCGAGAATGTCCAGCTTCCTTCCCATCTGTGTGGTTTGGCATGCTGCGGCGTCAGGGTAGCAGATATGTCTAAGCGGTCGTATGCAGGCAGCCGGTAGGCATTTATCTTACTGAAATTCTCTACCAGGCTGGTATTGATGAAGTAGTAAGAAGTAGGCAGTGTAATGGCATTGCCGGAGCCATAAACAAACACACTGGAGAACGACCACTTCTTGTTCAGTTTGTAACTGCCCACTACAGATACGTCATGCCGGCGGTCATATTTGTTAGGGAACGGTTGGCCCCCATTAAGCAGCGGGAACTGGGCATATGTCCATGATAGGGTATAGCCTACCCAGCCGGTAAATGCACCCTGCGTCTTGTTCACAAAGAACTCAGCACCATAAGCGGTACCCGTACCAAACACATAAGATAGCTCAGGGTCTTGCAGATTGTTAGGTGTATAGCCATCCTTATACTGTATCTGGTTCTTCATGTCTTTGTAGTAGACCTCCACAGATGTTTCGATCTTATTGTCCATGAAATTGCGGAAGTAGCCTGCTGAGTATTGCCATGCTATTTCAGGTTGCACCAGCGCTGTGCTGGGCACCCACACATCAGTGGGCAGGGTAGTGCCGTTGTCAGATACCAGGTGTATGTATTGGTAGGTCTTTGAAATGCTCGTCTTTATGGATGAGAGATCATTGAGCTCAAACCGCATATTGAAACGAGGTTCCCAGCCGCCATAGGCCTTTACCAGTTGGCCCGCGCTATAGTGTGTACTGTCAGTGGCATTGCCACTACTATTAAGCGTATACCCTGTATACGGCCCCACCTGCCCGAACCATGAATAGCGCAGCCCAAGATTTATCTTCCACCATTTTGTAGGCTCAAAGTCATCGAGGATATAGGCGCCTGCTTCGTGCGCGTACTTGATAAAGGCATTGTCAGGGTTTAATTGTATGCTGTCCACATGCCCGGATATCTGGTTGGGTATAAATGTATGATAGGTGTAGGCAAGGCCTGCTTTAAAATGATGGTTGAAGCTGGTGTAGTAGTCCAGGTCGCTCTTAGCATTGTAATCCTTGATGCCTGATGCTATCTTTACAGCAAACGCGTTCTGGTTAAAGTTTGATGAGAAGTTATAATCATTATACACTGCCGTGGTGTTTAAGAACAGCTTGTCGCTGAACTGGTGGTTCCAGCGGGCTGTGGCGGTCTTATTGCCCCAGGGGATATTAGCGTTAAATGTCCCGCTCGGATTCTGAAATTTGAATTTGTCAATGCCCATATAACCGCTCAGGTATACCCGGTCATGCTTTCCTAATCTGTAGTTGGCTTTCAGGTTCAGGTCATAAAAGTAGTAGCCTGTATTCTTCAGCTTGCTCGAGAATGGCCTGGCCAGTGCGTCTATATAAGTCCTGCGGCCTGAGACGATGAAAGAACCTTTATCCTTCTTTATTGGCCCTTCCAGGCTCAGCCGTGAAGCTATGAGCCCTATGCCGCCTTCTGCATGGAATTCTTTCATATTGCCTTCCTTCATGGTCACATCTACTACCGATGACAGCCTGCCGCCATAATTAGCAGGGGCGCCACCCTTTATCAGGGTCACATCCTTTATAGCATCTGAATTGAAGATGGAAAAGAACCCGAACAGGTGCCCGGTATTATACACCACAGCATCGTCAAGCAGTACTAAGTTCTGGTCTGGCCCACCGCCTCTTACATAAAATCCTGAATTCCCTTCACCAGCACTCTGTACGCCCGGCAGCAGTTGCAGGGTCTTCAGTATATCCACCTCCCCAAACAGTACCGGTAGCTCCTTTATCCGCTGCATAGACAGGCTCACGGTGCCCATCTCTGTATTCTTCACGTTCTCATCCTTCCGGGTAGAAGTGATCTTCACTTCCTTCATGGTAGTGGCGCTTTGCAGCTCCGCATTGAATGTCTGGTTTTCGGTCAGGTCTACAGTCCGTACAATTGGGGTATAACCCACATAGGAGTAAGTGACCGTGTACTTGCCCGGCAGTACAGAGACGGAATAGAATCCATAATTGTTGCTTTGCGCACCCTGGTCGGCCTCCTTGATATATACCGTTCCTGAAATGATAGACTCACCCGTAGCCGCATCGCGTATGTACCCGCTGATAGATACCTTCTGTGCGAATGACCAGGCAGGCAAAAACAAAACGAATAAAAGCGCAAAAATTCTCCTACTGCTATGATATAATAAGTGGCTCATTGTATGGTATCGGAGGTTAGAGCATTGCTCTTTAATAAGGTGTTACATGCTATCCGTTACCTCGCCACACTCCAGCATCTTCTTCCCGAAGTATGGATTCAATATCTCACTCTCGCTGCTCAGCCAGTACGCGCCCTTCTCATTGAAAGCCATCGGGCAGAACTCATGATAGATACCACCATTCTTCAGATCCACGTTTTTGAGCATCGCATATACATCCCGGGAAATTACTTCAAATACTATGCGCTGCTTTTCGCAGGTCTCATCCTTCAGGTCATTGATCGCCTTGCTCTCACCTATGATGGTATCCATGTAGGGCTTCAATGCAGGGGCATTTGCTGAGTCCTTTTGCAGGAATGCCTGCATACTCATGGCTGTTGCAGCCAGTTGGGTAGCTGCACTATCGGCGCGTGCGGCTTTGGTGGCTACAAGTGCATTCTTCAGCTCGTAGTACTTGCTTACCAGCGTTAAAAGTTGCTGTGTGCCTTCATCGCTCAGTTTGCTATGTGCAGGCGCTTTCTTAACTGCACTGCCTGCGGTACTGTCTGCTTTAGCAGTGCCCTGGGCACTATTGCCGTTATTACAACCAGTAAGGCCCGCAATACAAGCGATAAATACGATATAAATAATACGCATAAATGACAAAATTTCCATGCAAAAGTAAAGCTTTGAAACGGGAATGATGGCCTGTGCATCCTGCATCCGGAGAATTATTTCACGATTTTGCCGGAATTGTTAAGACTGGGTATTCGGGCAGCTTACTTTTCGCTGGCCACTGTTTGACTTTTCCCTTACTTTTGCAGCCTTATGTTGATGTCATTACAAAATATTTCATTCTATTTCGGGGCCAGGGCAATACTGGAAGATGCAAACTGGCAGATAGGTACAGGTGAGCGGATAGGGCTGGTGGGTGCCAATGGCGCCGGTAAGTCTACATTACTACGTTTGATGACCGGGGCTTACACCCTTGATAAAGGAGTAATTAACAAACCAAAAGACGTATCCCTCGGCTTCTTCAACCAGGACCTCCTGAGTTTCTCTACCAATGATTCCATTCTGCGGGTGGGTATGCAGGCGTTTGAGAAAGCCCATGAAGTAGAAAAGGAAATGGAACGCATCATAAAAGAACTGGAAACCAAACCCGATGATGCCGACCTGCTGGATGATTACAGCCATGCCCTGCACGATTTTGAAGTGGCGGGAGGGTATGAAATGGAACATCGTACGGCGGAGGTGCTGGAAGGCCTGGGCTTCTCCACTACCGATCTGCAACGTCCCTACGACCAGTTCAGCGGTGGATGGCGTATGCGGGTATTGCTGGCAAAGATGATGCTGCAGCAGCCCGAACTGCTGCTGCTCGATGAACCTACCAACCACCTTGACCTGCCATCGATAGAATGGCTGGAACGTTATCTCATCGGGTATCCGGGCAGCGTGGTCATCGTATCGCATGACCGTTACTTCCTGGACCGGATGGTGACCAAGATAGTAGAGGTATGGCAAAGAGACCTGGTGCAATACAGTGGCAACTATACATTCTTTGAAAAAGAGAAGGTAGAACGTATGGTGTTGCAGCAGCGTGCATTCGAGAACCAGCAAGACTATATAAAACAACAGGAACGATTTATAGAACGCTTCCGGGCCAAGGCCACAAAGGCCGCTGCCGCGCAGAGCGCCATGAAACGCCTGGATAAACTGGATGTAATAGAAGCGCCGGATGGGTCTGTGCCTACCATGAGCATTAACTTCGACGTAGGAGTGCAGCCCGGTAAGATCATTACTACGCTTACGGGCATCACCAAGCGGTATGGGCAGCTGAGCATACTTGAGAATGCGAATGCAGAGATAAACCGTGGCGACAAGATAGCGCTGATAGGCGCCAACGGCAAGGGTAAGTCTACGCTGCTGCGCATAGTTACTGGCCAGGAGACATTTGAGGGGGAACGTAAGTGGGGCCATAATGTAGAAGAGAGTTTTTATGCACAGCACCAGTTAGAGGCGCTGAACGTGGAGCATGAAATACTGGAAGAGTTAAAAATGTGCGGCAGTGGCAAAAACGAAGTAGAGCTACGAATACTATTAGGCTGCTTCCTCTTCCGCGGAGATGATGTATTTAAGAAAATAAAAGTACTCTCCGGTGGTGAAAAGGCGAGGGTAGCACTGGCAAAAGTAATCGTGGCCAAGGGCAACTTTCTGCTGCTGGATGAACCTACCAATCACCTGGACATGCAGTCTGTAGAGATGCTGATAGAGGCGCTGAACAAATACAAAGGCACACTCATCATCGTATCGCACGACCGTTATTTTATCAGCAAAACGGCTAATAAAATATGGAATATCGAAGAGGGTAAGATCAACGAATTTAACGGGCCTTATGACGAATGGGCAGTATGGCATTCTGACAAGCTGAAACGCGAACAGGCTGCAGCGGCGCAAACTAAGGCCGCGCCTGTGGCGAAGAAAGAAGAGAAGCCATCTCCCAAGGTCAATGTAAATAACGAACAGCAGAACCAGCTGCGCAACGAACTGAAGAAACAGCAGAAAGTAGCGCAAAAGCAGGAAGAAGAGATCAACAAGCTTAAGGAACAGAAGATAGACCTGGAGGGCAAACTGGCAGATCCGGCGTTCTATGCCAATAAGGACGAGTTCCTGAAAGTAGATGAAAAATACCGCCAGGTCTCTGCCCGCTTCAACACCCTATCTGCTGAATACGATAAAGTATTCGAGCAGATAATGGAGCTGGAAGAGAAGCTGGCATAAGCTTCATTAGCTATTGACTAATTCTTCCCAGAATTCTGCCCCGCGCCGCGTGTGAGGTATAACTATTGTGCCGCCCACGATGTTGGCTACGGCAAATATTTCATAGACCTCTGCTGTGGTGAGCCCCTGCTCATGGCACTTCAGGAGGTGATACTTAATGCAGTCGTCGCAGCGAAGGACCATACTGGCTACCAGCCCCAGCATCTCCTTGGTGCGGGTATTGAGCGCACCTTCTGCATAGGTATTGGTATCGAGGTTGAACAGGCGGTTGATGACCTTATTCTCCTTACCCAGGATCACTTCATTCATCTTAGCGCGGTAGTCGTTGAACTCTTGTATTTGTCCCATATCGTGTAATTGATGGTTTACTGATTTAGTTAATAGTGTTACCGAATCTCGTCCAGGAACCTTGCCAGTCCTTGCTTCTTGGCATCATCGAGGTAGAAACGGATGTTGTCGGTATAATAGGTATGCAGGTCGTAATACGGAAAGGGGTTCTCTGCGATCACTGCCTCCAGGTGCTTCAGTCCTTCCGCATTAGCCGCATTGAACCGCTGCGTAAAATCTGCCGGCAACTCCTTATTAGCCACCCATGCTGCAAACACAAAATCGAGGCCGGTATGCGCTTTCCATGCCGCCGAAAGATCGTAGACATACTCAAAGCTGGTTAACTGCTTCAGTGCCCGGTCGCCGATGATGACCCCGGCACTCTTACCGTTAATGTAATCAATATAATGCTCACTCGCAGGCTTATACGTTACCTGCTTCTTCCAGTAGTTCTCCAGCAGCAACTGTGCCAGGCGCACCGATGTGCGCGACTGGTAATCGAGATACACCGTTTCGATCTCCTCCATAGGCACCTGGCTAAAGATAGCTACAGATACCACATTGCCGTCTGCTGCTATACCATAGTCGCTGACAATGCGGGCGCCGGGTATACCGGGCATGGCCGCTACGGGTAGCAGCGCCATATCTATACTCCCGACTTTCAATTGTTCGGCCAGCTTTGCCGGGTAATCTACCACTATCTCTATATCATTGGCCACATCGCTATGCGCTATACCGTACAGCAATGGCTTGGTATTCAGATAACTCACCGCTGCTACCTTGATCTTAGGATTCAAATTCCGTCATTTTGGCGGCAAATATACAGCATCCGCGCGGCCCGATTATTGAATGCTCTCATAAAATGCCCGGTATGGCGGTAAGTTGGGCACCGGAGGGTAAAGGGGTATCGGAAAAAATGCTACATTGCCAACGAATAGTTTATGCGTTTCCTGAAGAGTGGTATCATTATTTTATTATTATTATTCGTCAGGTCGGGGTATGCCCAGACCACTGATACCACGCATCATGCAGATACCTCATACCACACTCCGGCAATCAGTATAGATACACCAGTTATCATGCCGGCTATAGATACTGCGGCTTCTGTAGCGACTACCAAGAGTGCTTACAAAGGATACATCATCAACGGCAAAGTAGAAGATGCAAATACCGGTGAGGGCATCCCATTTGCTACCGTATACTTTCCCCACACAACCGCAGGCACTGTTGCCGACCTCGATGGCAACTTCGTGATAAAGGCCGATAAGCTGCCGGCCGATACACTGCATGTAGAGGCGCTGGGGTATAAAGGCGTTAACCGGCTACTGCGTGCCAGCCAACATGAATACAACTACATCATAGAGCTGGAGCGCGCTGCAGCGTCACTGCATGATGTGGTGATACATGCCGGTGAAGACCCTGCGGTACTACTGATGCGGGCCATAATAGCTAAGAAGCCGGTGAACAACCCTGACCGCCTGGAGAACTACCAATACGTGGCCTACAACCGCCTTGAAGCCGACCTGCAACGCCTCACCAAATCGCAGTTTGCAAAAATACCCATCCTCAAAAGCTTCACCTTCGTATACAATAACCTCGACACCCAGTCTGAATCGAAGCCTTACCTGCCGCTGTACCTTACTGAGACCATCTCTGACTATTACTTCAGGGCGCAGCCTAAAAAGCAGCGCGAGTTCATAAAGGCGAGCATGGTAAAGGGCGTCAATAATGAGAACGTAGACAAGTACCTCGGATCGCTGTACCAGAACGTAAACATTTATAAAAACTACGTTCCCGTATTTGATAAGAAGTTTGTAAGCCCTATCAGTGATGAGGGCCTGTTTTACTACAAATACAAGATCATAGACACCCAGAAGGCATACGGCCACCGGATCATACTGGTGCAGTTCCGGCCAAAGCGCCCCGGCGAGAACTGCTTTGTGGGCGACTTCTGGGTGGTAGACTCGGTGTTTGCCATACAGCGCATGAGCATGGATGTGCCCAAGATAGCCAACGTGAACTGGGTAGACCAGGTGAGCCTGTACCAGGAGTTTGCCCCGGTGGACACGTTCTGGTTCTGCATCAAGGACAAATTCATTGCTGCCTTCAGTGCCTACAGCTCCAGGAAGCTGCCCGGTATCATAGGCCGCAAAACCACTACTTACCACAACATCCGCATCAACGACACAGCTACTGAAAGAGTACTCGATGACCCTGAATACAAGACAGAGGTGATAAAGCTGGACTCTGCGCGCAAACACACCGACGACTGGTGGGCCACTAACCGACCCGATACGCTGACCCGAAATGAAAAGGCCATTTATAAAATGGTAGATACCATCAATGGCATGCACATAACAGGCGTGTATAAAAATACCATCATGTTCCTTTCGACAGGTGTAAAGGACTTTGGCCCGATACAGCTTGGCCCTTACTTCTATGTGTATAGCAAGAACCCGATAGAGGGCAACCGCTTCCGCTTTTCAATGGGTACGCCGCGCAAACTAAAGAACGCGCACTTTACCGGGTACCTGGCTTACGGAGTAAGCGATAAGCAATACAAGTATGGCCTGACGGGCCTATGGCTGCTGGACAGGCACCCGAGAGTGTACATGTATGGCTCTTACGTACATGATATAAATCCGGTGCTGGACCAGACACAACTGGCCAATGACAACATATTCAGCTCGATAGTGCGCAAGCCCGGCGTGCCCTGGAAGCTGGCTATGCAAGACGTGGCCCGCTACGAACTATACAAAGAATATTTCAGCGGATTCAGCCATAAGCTGATCCTGCAGCACAGTACCTTCAACCCCTACCTGCCCCTGCCCGCCAACGGTATCTTCTTTGACAATAACGGCAAACCATCAACCAGCGCTGTGAGCAGCGAAGTGGGTGTGGAACTACGCTACGCCTACAAGGAAAAGTACATTGAAGGGCAGTACCTGCGCGTGAACATTGGCAGCAAATACCCCATACTGGACCTTGAAGTGACCTCCGGCATCAAGGACATACTCAACAGCGGCTACAACTACCAGAAAGCAAGGTTCTCGATCTCAGAGAGCATCAATGTACCGCCGCTGGGGCATCTGTACTACAGCCTGTTCTCCGGCAAGTATTTCGGGACGCTGCCTTACCCACTGCTGGAGATACATCCCGGAAATGACTATCTCTACTATAATCAATACTCGTTCGAGATGATGAACACGTATGAGTTCCTCAGCGACCAGTATGCTGGCTTCAGCATAGAGCACAACTTTGGCGGCGGCATCTTCAGCCGTATACCCGGCATCAAGAAATTAAAATTCCGCCAGTTCTGGACCGCGAAAGGTGTCATCGGTTCGCTGAGCCCGGAGAACCAGCAACTGAACTTAGACAAAGGGTACCAGTTCCGTACGCTGCAAGGTGATCCCTACTTAGAACTTGGCACGGGAGTATCTAATATCTTCCGCGTATTCCGCTTAGACTTTGTGTGGCGGGTAACCCCTGCACCACTGCCCAACGAAAGCAGGGACAGGTACTTTGGTATCTTCGGCAGTGTGCGATTTGAGTTTTAGATATTGTACGTTAGTTATTCGTCGCCGGGATCATCTGCGAAAATGGTCTGCTGTTTTCTCCCCTTATCGGTTAGTGTGATCGATCTATTCTGACGTGAATAGCTTATCAGTACCAACTCCTGCAATATCTCTAAATAGAAGCTAAGTTCCCCGATCGGGATACCGGCATCTTTAGCAACTATTTTAAAACACTCGCCGTCCTCATTCAGATCGCCCTTCTTGTCATGATCTTTTATGGAAAGGAAAACCTTGTTAAAATTATTCATCTTGAATAGTTTCTATGACGCAGATTGATATCTGCACCAATGCCGGAAGCATTTATCGCCTATGCAAATATAGAATGATAACCCGTACTCTATTCATAATGACTCCTATAAAGGCATGATTTTTGCAAAAAATATAGAGGTATAAACATGTAAATTCTGTTCGCCCTAATAACGTTTACCAATAAAAACTACAAACCAGCTAACCGAGCAGTAATGTCACCTGAGGTTTCTGGTGCCATAGTAGCGTTAATAGTCATGCCTTTTGCTGTGGTACCCTTCTGAGAAAAATAATAGAAGGAACCATTTTTATTGGCGATGACCGCGACTTCGTAACTCATTCCCACTGCAACACTATCCATGTGATTGCCGACAATAAAGGTGTTTGTACTTGCAGTATATATCTGCCTATCATCACCCATAGTGATACTATTAATGGTGGGAAATACGACAAATATTTGAGTATTAGTAGGGTTAAAACTGCCATCGGGAACTGTGACCTGAATTACTGTGTTATCTCCATTATGTACATATAGACGATCACAGTTTATAGTTCCGAACTGTGTACAGTTTGCAAAAAGATAGTAATACCCACCTCTAAATAAAAAGCCCGTAGCTAATGGCGGAGCAGAGCCAGTATCAAAATGATGAGTTCCATAGGCAGCGTTGCCATTCGTTGTATCACTAACTGTCCAAGTTGTAATTGAATCAGCATTGGTATTACCTCCGTAGTACAAAGACATTGTTTCGCCAGATGTACCTGGCTGTTTAAAACCAATGGAATATTTATTTGTAAATACTGCTCTCCCAAGCATGGTTGCGATGATATTGACTTGCCCACCACTCTGCAGTGTATGTTCGCCCGCTATAGAAGAGGCGCGGTTAGCGACCATATCTCCAGGTTTGTACATCTCCGTGAGTTGAATATCAATAGTGCCGCTGGTTATAGGGTTGCTATTTGCATCTTTAAATGAGTTTGTGAAGAAATGCAAAGCAGTACTGTCATGACCGAATATAGTAGTATCCCTACCTGCCTGAACAGACAATGTTTGTGGTGCTGGCTTCAAGGGCGCAAAGAGCTGTGTCATATGACTTACGTCATACGTTGGGGTAGGTGTCTTTTTCTTGCAGCACAAGAGGCAGACAAATAGTACCATACCCATGGCTACTACTGATAACTGATTGCGGTTCATAAGCTTTGTATTAAGGTTGAGTATGAAATTACAACAATACATTGACATCTTTTATTTGTCTAGGTATTTTTCTATCTGTGTCTCGTCCTGATTTTGGTTGTTGATTTTTTATTGTCTCCTATTGCAATCCATATTGTACAGGATTAAAAATTCTGCAAAGCACAGTAATTGCCACATTTTTTATTGCTCACATTGGTATTGAAAATCAATCTTTTAAGCTCAAAATGTGGATAATTATTGCACAGATATTGCACAACAATTTGGCCCATCAGGCGGCGACCAACTGCTGCCGTAAATGCTCCCTGAACTCCTCGCGATTATGGCGATAGTAGTCGGGAAAGTCGCGTAATAGCTCAGGAGCCATAGGTGGCTCGGATGTTTTTAAGACTTCCAAACACTGTATTATTTCCGCCTCCATCTGCTCAGGTGATATTCCGGAAGCACTAGCAACCACTGCCTCTTTCTGTGATGCGATTACGTCAGCACCGGTGGCTTCTGCTTCCGGCATCTCCTCTTCGTGCGCTAGCGGACGGGCAGGCATAAACCTTTCCATGTTTGAGGCTCCGGCTTTGAGATACTCATCGATATAGGGAGAAAGAGCCTCTGCCATTTGAGGGGATTTACTTTGAACACTTTCTGCAAAGCAAGTGAGCATTTGCATGTTCTCGTTAAGGGTAGTGCGGCTCTTGAGCTTGCACACGGACATGGTAAGCTTGTATATGGCATTGGCAT
>JABDCE010000063.1:77-12543 GCA_013288285.1 Bacteroidota bacterium | reverse complement strand
GCAAACCTGGCTGTTGTGCGCTAATGCGTAGAGATTGTTTGTCCTGTTTGCGGTAAACAGAGCATACAAAAAGTTCACCGGGGCAACCAGGCATTTGCCTGTCTATTTTCTTAAATTTGTCTGTCATGATAGGTGATTTCGTTGTTTTGTGACACAAAGGTGGAGCGGATTTTTAACTCTGGCAAATCAGCTTTTTGCCATGCCGGGTTAACTGTAATACCATCTGCAGCTATGCGTATATCATTAAAAATTTTTTCGTCGCAATTCATTGACAGGCTGATCACTATAGGTTATCGCTACCCACACTTTTCTGCACGCTCATTTTTCGTCTCGTTTTCCGCTGTTTTCAAAACATATTAACACGGATTTATGTGCATTTTGCCTGTTTATCCCCTGTTTTGGCATTAACAGCCTGACAAACTTATCAGCTAATCCCCGTACCTTTGCACCTCAAACAATCTGTGTTATTAGAATGGCAAAGCAATCTGAAAAAAAATGTTCTTTCTGCGACCGTAGCGAAGCGGATGTAAATATTCTTTTTACCGGTATAAAAGGTAACATCTGTGACCAGTGTATAGAAAATGCCCACTCGCTGCTTGCAGAAGCTACAGGAGAAAAGCAGAAAAAAAATGAAGAAGTTAAACCCGAACTACAAAAAAATAAAAATTACAAGCCAAGAGAAATAAAAGAGTTTTTAGACCAGTATGTAATAGGTCAGAACGATGCTAAAAAAGTATTATCTGTAGCTATATATAATCATTATAAGCGTCTCACGATGCCGGCACAGGATGATGTGGAGATTGAAAAATCCAATATAATGATGGTGGGCGAAACAGGTACCGGAAAAACATTACTGGCTAAAACAATTGCCCGCCTGCTCCAGGTACCTTTTGCTATTGTAGATGCTACAGTGTTCACAGAAGCCGGTTATGTGGGCGAAGATGTGGAAAGTATATTATCACGCTTACTGCAGGCCAGCAATTTTGATGTGCCCGCCGCCGAACGTGGTATTGTATACATTGATGAACTGGACAAGATAGGCCGCAAGAGCGATAATCCATCCATTACCCGTGATGTAAGTGGCGAAGGCGTACAGCAGGCTTTATTGAAATTGCTCGAGGGGTCTGAGGTAATGGTACCTCCGCAGGGAGGCAGGAAGCATCCCGAGCAGAAGATGATAAAGGTGAATACGCAAAACATCCTGTTTATATGTGGTGGTGCATTTGAGGGCATTGATAAAATGATCGCCCGCCGTATACAGACTACCGCAATAGGTTACAATGCCATCAAAGCCACTAAGGATCTCGACAGAGCAAATCTGCTCCAGTATGTCAATTCACAGGATCTCCGCACTTTTGGCCTTATACCAGAACTGTTGGGAAGAATACCGGTTGTTACTTATCTCAATCCGCTGGATGCCGAATCGCTCAAACGTATTCTCACCGAACCTAAGAACGCATTGATAAAACAATATACACGGCTGTTTGAGTTTGAAGGTATAAAGCTCAGTGTGGAAGACGGGGCGCTCGATTATATGGTGGAGAAAGCGGTTCAGTACAAACTGGGTGGCCGGGGACTTCGTGCCATATGTGAGATGATACTCACAGATGCTATGTTCGACCTACCTTCTGAGAAACATGACGGCACCTTCCATCTCACGCTGGATTATGCCCGCCAGATGGTAGAACATGCCAAACTGGAACATCTCAAAGCCGCGTAATTTTTTATCTGACTTCAAATTGCTGAATTAAATGAACGAACTCATAGCAAGGCTAAAAGCCGATGCCGGCCTCACTGATGACCAGGCAGCCAAAACAATTGCCATCATGAAGGAATACATTCATGGCAAGGTACCACCTATGTTCAGTGGTTTTGTAGATCAGTTTTTTGCAGGAGGCTCTTCTGTAAACGAGGATCCACTGGGTTAGGGATGTTTTAAAACAAAGTGTTGTTTTTCCTTGAATTCATTTCTGAAAAACACCAGCCCTGCGCCATAGAGGTCTATGCTCATCATCACTTTCGGGTGCCGGCAAATATTATTCCATGCTGTAGTATGAAGTGCGGTCTGGTGTATATCGGGTATAAAAACCGCACTGTTATGCTGAAGCAGATGAAAGTATTTATCCGCATACCGGAACCATTCTGCTGCTGCTTCAGTTAGTAACAGCAAAGTATCACCATTGATCGTCGGGTCATCTGGCCACTTTGTCTGTAGCTCCAGCCTATAATACATAACCATACGTTTCAGGAGCAGGGCATATCGTTCCGGTATTCCGGGGAACTCAATAGTGTTGACAACAGGTAATTTCTTCCGCTCCTGTATCACGTCTTCTACAAAGGCATATACAAAAGGAGAGTGTATGCCATGCCGCCCCCGGGCTTTCCATTTGAATTTGAGGTATTCTATAAAACTATTAATTGTCAAGATCTAAATTGTTGAAATATTGACTGAAGATAAATATTGTATGTAGTATGCGATAGCTATTCTGATCTAATATTCATAAAGTTGGTGGTTTATCATTATTTTTCTATTTTGGCAAAAAATATATAAAATGCTCGATTTCATAACTAAACCATTAATGGACTATATCGAAAAAAATATCGTGCAACCGCTTATCAAAAAAATGTTAGAACCGATTGCAAAGAAAATAATGAGTTTCAGATTTACGTTTAAAAGGGCGATTTCGATATTGATCGTTTTAGTATTCTCGGTTTTGTTTTTCCTCTATTATCAAGATACGGTTTATTGTTTTGAAGCGATTACAAATAAAAATTTATACATAAAAGACAAAGCCAAAATAGACACTTTGATCAGTGATTTAAGCAAGTCTGTTTCTGATGATTACAATAATCTTAGGGGAGATGATCTTAACAACGCATGGGGTTCCTCGCAAATGTTGATATCTATTTTTAATGAAGATAAAATAGATACCGGAATTTATTTTGATTTCAGTAAAATGAATAAACTTACAAACGGTACTTTTGATGAACAAAAGCCACCAATAGTAACTCACTATGCTTCAACAGGGTGGGTTTTATCTACTTTCGGCTTGTTACATTATTCGATGCTGGACTCCACAATTCTAGCAGTTTTGAGAGGGCAGTTATCGGAAGGTGGATGGCCCATGTACCCAACTAATGATCAAACGTTTGGTTCAACATATGCCACAGCATATATTTTGTCAGGCTTGACTAAGATCAGCCCCTATATCATAGACCCATCAATAAAAGATTCGGTTGACAGGCATGTTCATACGGCAATTAACTGGATAAAAGAAAGTCAAGATAATGAAACGAAGCTATGGAAAGATTATCCAAATTATTTATCAACCGATTCAAAATTAAGTAAACCGCTAACATCTATTGTGTTACATACCTTGAAAGTGTTAGGACAATATACATCGAGTGATGTTAGAGATTTTATTTTAAGAGAGAGGAACTTATACGATAATGGCATTCTTACCAGCGATATATCTGCGGTTTACTATCCAAAAACACAACGGAGAGACGCAACCATAGTGAATAATTATTGGCAACTATTGTCGCTTAAAGATATGTATGAGTCATGTTCAATACCTCAAAAAATAATTGTTTTGAGATATCTTAATAAAGAAATTGATAATATCGATCTATTTCGAATCAAACAAACTAATATTTGGAATAAGAGTGAACTTTTAATTGTCTTGAGACATCTCAGAGATAATTATTGTATTATATAAAATTAAGCAGCAGTAAGTACATTAATATGCCTTAATTGGAAAATCATACAATTTAAACGATAATTTGGTTCATTTTTTGACTATTATATTAATCGTTCGTACTTGTTAAATGTATAATCGAATGGATTTTTTTCGTCACGATAATGATTCTCACTCCATTTTAACGTCCAATTAGAATAGTCGATTTGAGGACAAAAAACATTTGCTTCAGGAATGACAGTATGAACTCGTGTAACGTATAGTCTACTTGCAATCGTTAACGCCTCGGTAAATAATTGCTGACCACCAATTACAAAGACTTCATCCGAACTATTTTTTTGTGAAATGTTAATTCCTTCTTTCAAACTATTGCATAACAAAACTCCATCAGGCAAAATTGTATTTCTATTGCTAGATACGACGATATTCAATCGTCCCGGAAGTTTTTTACCAATTGATTCAAATGTTTTTCTCCCCATGATTATAGGTTTCCCCATTGTAGTTTCTTTAAAGAATTTTAGGTCTTCAGGTAAGTGCCATGGTAATTGATTATTTATACCAATAGCATTATTCTCTGCAATTGAAACAATAATAGAAAGTGTCATAGTTTAATTTTAAAAAAACAGAAAATTGGTACTGAATAGAAGCTCAGTTATATTGCAACCGGTGCTTTTATAGCAGGATGATGCTGGTAATTTTCAAGAGTAAAGTCTTCATACTTAAATGAGAATAGGTCTTTTACCTCTTTGTTCAGCTTCATCACCGGTAACGGATAGGGCTGCCTGCTCAATTGCAGCATAGCCTGATCTATATGATTGTTGTACAAATGCACATCACCAAATGTGTGTATAAATTCTCCGGGTTCTAATCCGCTTACCTGGGCCATCATCATCGTTAACAATGCATAGGAGGCTATATTGAATGGCACCCCAAGAAAAACATCTGCGCTGCGCTGGTATAGCTGGCAGGAAAGTTTTCCGTTCGCCACATAAAACTGGAATAGTGCATGGCATGGGCTTAATCCCATTTTCGGAAGATCGGCTACATTCCAGGCGTTTACGATCATCCTGCGGCTATCCGGATTGGTCTTTATTTGGATAAGTACATCCTTTATCTGGTCATAGATCTTTCCGTCTGCGCCTGTCCAGCTACGCCATTGATGGCCATATATGGGGCCCAGGTCGCCGTTTTTGTCTGCCCATTCATCCCATATACTTACACCATGCTCCTTCAGGTAAGCAATATTGGTATCTCCTTTCAGGAACCACAACAGCTCATAAATGATAGACTTTGTATGCAGCTTTTTGGTCGTCACCAGCGGGAAACCTTTTTGCAGGTCGAAACGCATTTGGTAGCCAAAGCAGCTGATAGTGCCGGTACCTGTCCGGTCTGTCTTTTTTACGCCGTTGTCTATTATATGTTTTAAGAGGTCTGAATACGCTTGCATAAGCTCACTTATGACGGCAAAATTAGAGATTAAAAAGTTAAAAAAATTAATAAGAATAATTAAAGACGGTGCCGCGGTATTACGTAAGCCAAAAATTTTTACTTTTGACACCTGACTTATACCAGACCGATCAAATAAATGAACACATTATCAATAGTCATTCCCGCTTACAATGAAGGCCCTACCATTCACCGGATCCTGAATAAGGTTAAAGCTGTGGTATTGGCAGGCGGCATGAATAAGGAAGTGATCATTGTAAATGATTGTTCTAAGGATAATACGGAAGAAGCGATTTTTGCCTACCAGGCAGCTAACCCGGATTTACCGATCAGTTATTACAAGCATGCTGTAAATCAGGGTAAGGGTGCTGCATTGCACACAGGGATAGAAAAAGCAACTGGCGATTATGTGCTGATCCAGGATGCAGACCTGGAATATGACCCCGAGGAATATAATATCTTGCTAAAGCCATTGTTAAGTGGCTTTGCGGATGTGGTATATGGCTCCCGCTTCATTGGGGGCGAACCCCACCGCATCCTGTTTTTCTGGCATTCTATAGGCAACAGATGGCTTACCCTGGCCTCTAACATGTTTACTAACCTTAACCTCACCGATATGGAAACCTGTTACAAGGTTTTTCGCCGGGAGATCATACAGGGTATAAAGCTGGAGGAAAAACGATTTGGTTTCGAGCCGGAAGTTACTGCCAAAATATCACGCGTACCAAAGGTGCGTATATACGAGGTTGGTATTTCTTATTATGGGCGCACGTATGAGGAAGGAAAAAAGATAGGCATGAAAGATGCCTTTCGCGCGCTGTATTGCATTGTTAAGTATAACCTGTTCAAATAGTATAGCTCACGCTAGCTGATTCCTGATTTTACAAACACAAAATATGCCGGTTATTTTACCAGTTAAAGGTGTATCGCCGCAGATACCCGAAAGTTGTTTTATAGCGCCTAATGCTACCGTAGTAGGAGATGTCGTTATGGGTGCAGATTGCAGTGTATGGTTCAATGCAGTGGTTCGTGGTGATGTAAACAGTATACGGCTGGGAAACAAGGTCAACATTCAGGATGGCGCATGTATTCACTGCACCTATGAGAAGACCAAGGTGGTTGTAGGCAACAATGTATCCATAGGGCATAACGCAATAGTGCATGGTTGTACCATCGCTGACAATGTGCTTGTAGGTATGGGGTCTATTATTATGGACAACGCGGTCATAGGCGAAAACAGCATTATTGCTGCCGGTGCAGTAGTACTTGAAGGTACGGTGGTGCCGGCCGGAAGTATTTTCGCGGGCGTTCCCGCAAAAAAAGTAAAGGATATAAGCCCGGAATTACTCAGGGGCGAGGTACAAAGGATAGCTGATAACTACCTGATGTATAGCTCCTGGTTCAAGTAGGGCGACCTTCTATAAAGCGACCTGTAGATAGCTTTACAGGCTCTAAACCCTTGAAAATAATGAAAAATGATTAAAAGAAATATCTGTTAAAGTTATTGTTTTTTAAAAAACGCTATTATATTTGCTATCTAAATAACAAAACACACTCCGTATGAAAAAACTGTTCCTCGCTTTATTAGCTATAGGTACGATAGCAACAGCTAATGCACAAGAACCTAAAAGTATTCTATTATATGGCGATGCAACTTTAGCCACAACCAGGAATGACGTTCTTTTGAAAACTACCAATTGGGATGCCAACATCGGTATCGGTTATCAGTTTAATCATAACTGGACTTTGGGTTTGAAGATCATGTGGGGTCAGGCAGCTACTAAGGATAGCGCCGGCAACCATTCTACTTTTAATAATTATATGGTTGGGCCATTTGCACGTTATTCACATTATATCCGCAAAAGCGAAACTTTCTTCTGGTATTCACAATTCGATTTCGACTATGCAGGTGGCTACCATACTGCTGATGGTAATCCTGCTGATGTTAAGCATACAGGCGTATATGTTGGCTTGTATCCTGCATTAGGCATTAACGTTGGCCGTGGCCTTTGCCTCAGCTTCGCGGTGGGTGGTATCAACTACCAGACTGATAAGGTAACTTCAGCTACTAATAGCACTAACTCATTCAATTTCACTTTCGGTTCACAGGCAAACGTTGGTCTGAGCAAAAACTTCAATTGCGGTCACAAGATGCACAGCCATCATGAGCCAGGTGATGAAGTTCATCGCAGGAAAGCAGACAAGATGGAAGATGAGGACGATGCAGCTCCAAAGCCAAAAAGGAAAGAAAGGAACAGAGATGATGACGAGTGATAACTACTCTTTATCCAAATCATAAAATAAACGTCCCGCAACTGCGGGACGTTTATTTTATACCCGTTTCGCTCAGGACACTACAAACCTTTTGTTTTTGTAGTGTTTCCTAAGTAATATTATACCGGATTTATCGTTAAGTAACCAGATTTCATGCTGTATGAAAACATATCTTACAATACTACTTACCCTGCTCACTATTAATGTATGGTCCCAACAGGATACGGCGGCAAATAGTGCACAGGTCCGGCATCTGACTTACGAGCGCCATGCCGTTATAGCTACCGCAGCATTTGGGTTTGTAGATCTGCACAGAACCGAATTCCAGGTGCCTCCCGCTTTTCAGAAAAACAATGTTTCAGGCTATGACCTGCTTTACGCCAAGCTTGAATACGGATTTACCGACCGCATAAGTATTGCCGCCACGTTTGGTTATGACGCCTTTGTCTACAATTTTAGCCAGGTATACACCGGTTATAATGGCCCTATCGAAAGATATAAAATGGATCAGTACAGGTTGGTGAGCGGCGGACTTACAGCATTTTACCACCTGGGGCACATAATTAAAGTGAGGCACCTGGACCCATTTATTGGCGTAGGGACTACCATAAATAATATCCGGCATAGCGCCCTGCCGCAGGGTGATAGTACGGTCGTTACTATAGAGCATACGGTTACCCCTTCTATTAAAGTCGGCGCACGCTACTATATCACCAGTAAGGTCAGCTTGTATGGAGAAGCGGGTTACGATCAGCAGAGCATATTCGCGCTGGGAGCCTCATGCCGTTTCTTTTCCCGTAAAAACCATTGACTTTGATCCTGCTAATGACTGGCCGCTAACTTGTTTAATGCGGAAACTTATTTATCCAGATTACACCGTTCTTGCTTTCGTATTTATCTATATGGCCGCTGGCATAAAGCTCGGACAGCGTTTTGTTTGCATCTTCCTTTGACACATTGCTCAAAAAAGCAAACTCCTTATCCGTCATAGTAGTGAAGTGGGCAAACAGATTTTTAGGATCAGTATTGATCTCTTCTTTTTTTGCATTCGGTATCAGCTCGCTGATGATCTCCTCATACTTTTGATACGGTTGGTAACCCTTAAGTATAAATTTTTTGTCGGAGCAATTGGAGAAGAACAGTGTAGGGAACACCGTAACGCGAAGCTCCTCAGCCAATGCAAGGTCGTCTTTGAACAGGCCGGGAGCTTTGCCCTGTATGTCCCTTAAAAGCCTTGCCGAATCGAGCCCCGCATTCAATGCAGCTTTTTCGAGGAAGCGCCATTTAATAATGTTCTTCTTTTCCAGGAATACCATTTCTTTTATGCGCCTCAGGAACAATATCGCCTTATCGGTATCCTGCATCTGTGCAGCCTTGAAAGCTATTGATGGCGGATAGGAAGACGTAAGCGGATCTTCCAGCCATACATCTCCATCCAACGGCATCTCGTGCGACATGCTCACTTCTTCCCAATGTTTGGCCGCGTCCGACGGTTGTTTGATGATACCTTTATTGTAGTTTTCCCATGATGGCAGCAGGCCACCCATACGATACTCCACATCAATATAATTATCGTATTCAAGTTTCAGTTTTCTCAGCAGCGGCTGTATGATCCAACAGGTAGAACAGATAGGGTCGGTGAAGTACTGTATCTTTATCAGTTTCTCGTTTGTCTCCTTACCTGCCGCCTCCTTACTGGTGATGAGGGGTACCGGTATATTGTCTTCATCGTGGTGTAAAGGATTAAGGAACAGCGTTTTTAGTTCACGGCCCAGCCTGATGTGATTAGATACTTCTGCAGCCCTCATTGTATAATATTGCGCGAAAGCTGTCTCATAATTAATAGCCTGATCCAGGCATTCTGCCAGGGTCTTTGCATCCACAATAGCATTGGTAGTGCCTGCGCTGGTAAAAGGCAACGTCAGGTGTGCCGCATCGCCTATCAGCACCACATTGTCTTTATGAAAGGATGGCAGCAAGTCAAAATCGCGGGTGTTCCACAAATAGCTTGTTGAAAAATCATTGGATTCCATCAGGCTCATCACCTCGCCGGGAAATTTTGCCAGCAGCTTATAACAAAATGATCTGAGCGCTTCCGGTGTACTATCGGAAATGTCAGAGATAGAAGGGTCGTATTGCATAAACCAGACAAACTCTGTACCCGAGGTAGGTATTAACCCAAAAGCCAGGCCATTGCTTTTGTTCTGGTATTTAATGAACGTGCTTTCCGGGCTTTTTACGATCTTCCTTTTATTGGCAACACCCACTATTTCTTTCACATGCACAGGCGTGAACTTCACCCTGCCGTGTATGAGCTCGCGTACCCTGGAGTTTCCGCCATCAGCGCCTACGAACAAGTCTCCATATTCTATCTCTCCGTTCATGAACACGGCGGCAACAGCACGTCCGTTCTCATAAAGAAAGTGGGAAAATTCCCTGCCTTCTTTTATATCGTCCTCAGAAAACAATTCATATAGATAACCGATCAGGTCAACCCGCTTGATACACTGCCATGAATTCAGTTGCAGCCTTTTTATTTCGTCGCCGTCAGGCCTCCTTAAACTAAAGGTATCTACCTTCTTACTTTTTAACCTTGCCGTGCTGCAGCAACGCAAGTCTTTCAGGATAGATAAGCCATCGCTATGCATGAGAAAGGCATGCCCGCGGCCGGGTATTCCCTCCGACCTTTCGTTCACTACTACTTCCCATCCTTTATTGCGGAGCGAGATGCCCAATGTTAACCCGGCTATCCCGCCTCCGATGATCACTACCTTCATTGCATGGCAATTTTGATCCGTGATAAAGCGTCGCTTAGAATTTTATCAGACGTGGCGAAACTGATACGTATATACCCGGTCGCGCCATCACCGAACCATTCTTTCAAACCTGGTACTACAGCCACTTTCGCACTGTTCATCAATAACTCCTGTATCTCCTTACTGCTTTTATTTGTCTCTTTGATATTTACAAATGCCACATAGCAACCTTCAGGCGCTATGCAACTGAAACCCGGTATGGCATTCAGCTCATCCACACATACACGCCTCATCTTGTGCAGATGGGCGAGAAATCCTTCGAGCCAGTACCCGCACTTGTTCAGTGCAGTAGTAGCTGCCACTTGCGACAACACATTAGCGCCATGCACGGTAGACTGATGAAGCGATGCGTCCATTATTTTTTTAAAATGCTCACTGCCCGACGCCATTACCGCGCCTATACGAAGGCCTGCCAAACCGTAAGATTTACTATACCCGGTTACAGTAATAGTGCGTTTACGCACGTCCTCGCTAATAGCAGCAATGCTGGTATAGACATGCGGCGCAAAAACAATATCGCTCCATATCTCATCCGACAGAATGACCAGGTCGTGCTTGCAGGCTATCTCACCCAGCTTTGTCAACTCGTCCTTTGCAAACACTTTACCAGTGGGGTTGAGCGGATTACACAGGCATACCATCTTTGTTTTCCCGGTAATCAACTTTTCCAGTTGCCCGAAATCAACTTTGTCTGTTCCCGGTGGAATGGCAAACGGAACGGCTATGCCGCCAACTGACTCTATGGAGTACCGGAATAAAAAATCTACCGGGTCAAATATGATCGCCTCATCTCCTGCCGATAAAAACGCCTTGCAGGTGATATAGATACCAAATGCAGCGCTGTCTACCGGTAATACGTATGCTGGTGACGCTGGTATATTTCTCTTTGCCTGGAAGTAACCGGCAACACTTTCTTTAAATTCGGGCAATCCCTCCGGCGGGCCGTAGCAAAAATACCTGTCCTTTACAAACCTCGCTATCTCCTCTGCTATCTCCGGCGCACTGGGAAAGTCAGGATCGGCGGCGGTAAGAGGTGTTACGCCATCCGGTACGGTGGCCCATCTCAGGTTATAAGCTCTTTTCTTCAGGATATCTAAACTGACCCCATGATCATCAAACATATTCAATCAATATTGAAAAATCTAACTTATCCCTTTCTCGCAGGCCCAATAAACCATTGTTAACTACCGGTTTATAATTATGTTTCCCGGCTAAAGTTACAGCAAGCTACTATTATCCACAATTAATTTCTGACCATTTCTATAAACTTCTCCTTAAATAAAGGTTTGATGATGAAGTCAGTTACCTGGCTGATACTTTTAGCGCGTTCTATGTCGTGCGGGGAAATGGAGGAAGAGAAAATGTATAATTTTATCTTCTTGCCTATCACGGGTTCTATTGCTTTATACTCGTCCAGGAATTCCCAACCATCCATTATAGGCATGCTCAGGTCCAGGAGAATAATATCAGGTAATGACTCTGTGTTCGCAACATTTTTCTTCAGGTATTCTATTGCATCCTGCCCGTCTGAAAATTCATTGATCTGTGTATCCAGGTTAGTTGTATTGATGGTCTTCTTCGTCAGGAAAACAAAGAGTTTATCATCATCAACTATGAATACATTTATTGGCTTCATCAACTTTGGTTTTTAAATTCTATAAAAAACGTAGATCCCTCGTCCGGCTTGCTTTCTACCCATATCCTGCCATCCATTGCCTCTACCTGGGTCTTTGTCATGAACAGGCCGAAACCCTTTGCGTTGGGGTGTCTGTGAAATACCTTACCGATCTTAAAAATACTGTCCTTATGCTTCACCAGGTCTATCCCCAGCCCATTATCACTCACAATATTCAAAATCATCCTTGCCAACAATGAACTTGCGGAACTCCTCGTCTTTTATAGCTCCGGGGTTCACGAACAGGTACCTGTGATTAGCGTCAAATACGGCTATATCAGTAGGCAGGTGGTTAAGGATGTTTTCGTAAAATTCTTTTTGTTGGTCCAGCTTTTTTGTAGCCATCAGCCGCTCTGTGATGTCGCTGATAAAGCAGATAAACGAACGGTTGCCCTTGGTTACGGTAGCTGATATACCCAGCGCTATCTCAAATTCAGTACCATCTTTGCGCAGGGCCGATATTTCCATGGTCTTTGCCGCATGGTCGCTTGCCGCAAGCTCATATTGTTTCATCCTTTCCCGCTGCGCTTTGCGGTCACGCTCCGGTATAATGGTCT
>JABDCE010000063.1:0-67 GCA_013288285.1 Bacteroidota bacterium | reverse complement strand
AGTCCATCCGAAAATACTTTCCGCCCTGGGGTTCCATTGCAGAATGGTACATTCGCTATCCATCACC
>JABDCE010000062.1 GCA_013288285.1 Bacteroidota bacterium | reverse complement strand
ATAACCGGTCATGCTTTTGCAAAGCCGATATAGTTGCCGTTCGCTTAGTGCCAGTTCATAGGCAAGGTCATATACCGATACATTAATATTCTTTATCCTCGTTAAAACATACTCATTTACCTTCTGCCGGAACTCCTCTGCTTCTTTACTGTCCGGCGCAATGTCTCCGGCTTCAGCCGGTTCCTGGCCAAAAGCCTTACGCTCTGCGTGGTTTTGCAGCAGGTTGTATACTCTTATTCTCAGCTCTTCAGCATTGAATGGTTTCACTATATAATCATCCACACCTAGGCGCAAAAAGGAAAGCTGCGTTTCCATGTCGGCCAGGGCTGTTAGCGTGATGACAGGTATACTTTTAAAACGATCGGCGGCCTTCAGATATTTCACAAATTCACGTCCGTCCATTCCGGGCATCATCACGTCGCTGATAATGAGATCAGGCACGCTACGCTCGAGGCAGGCAATGCCTTCATGGCCGTTACCTGCAGAGATTATATCCACATATTCGCCCAGCACTTCCTGCAGATAGTAGCGCATCTCTGTGTTATCTTCTACTATCAGCACCCGTTGCCGTACCGCAAACGGGTTCCATTCCTTAACAGGTATATCAGCTATATCTTCCGGTTGCGGCATAAGTTTGGCAAGCGGAGACACAAGATTATATTGCAATGTGAACGTGGAACCTTCACCATGTTTACTCTTCACACGCACCACCCCACCCATAAGCGATGTAAACTCGTTTACGAGCGACAGGCCAATACCTGCGCCCGCAGCCTTAAGGCCTTGTGTCTCGCCCTGGTAGAAATGCTCAAAAATGTGCGGGAGGTCGGCGTCTGCAATACCAATACCCGAATCAGCCACATCAATACACAGCCTGTCG
Source organism: Bacteroidota bacterium (assembly GCA_013288285.1). Taxonomy (GTDB): domain Bacteria; phylum Bacteroidota; class Bacteroidia; order Chitinophagales; family Chitinophagaceae; genus Nemorincola. The sequence goes on along the minus strand of JABDCE010000062.1, from coordinate 11,766 downwards.
TCATCGCCGGGATATAATGATACCTTGATGTGACCGCCTTTTTTGTTGAATTTAATAGCATTGTACATCAGGTTATTCATCACCTTTTCAAACTTTCCTGCATCTATTGACAGATAAAGCCCTTTTGCCCTAACATCATCATATTCCAGTACCAGGCCTTCTTTCTCTATCAGCGTTTCAAATGCATACACTATACGTCTTATCAGTGGGGCCACTTCCTTTACTTCATATACCGGTTCCGACTTGTTATTTTCCAGTTTTGTCAGGTCCAGTATTTCCTCCACCATTTGCTGCAGTTTGCGGCTGTTGTTGTAGGCTATGTCCAGCCGCTCTTTCTCTTTGGAATGTACCCGTGTTTTTCCGTCACTAATCATTTCCAGCATGCCATTCAGCAGGGTCACAGGTGTTCGCAGCTCATGGGAAATATTGGCCAGGAATTTTGATTTCATCTTCGAGGCACTTGCCAGTTGTATCACCTGTGCATCTATGATATCCTTTTGCTGCTGTAGTTCCGCCTTCTGCTCTGCCAGCAGGGCATTCTTTTTCAGCATACGCCTGTATGCTGAAACAACGAGCACTACAATAACAAAACCCAGGCCCAGTGCCACCAGCAAAAAAATACTAAGCAAGGTTTGCTTCTGTGCTTTTATCTTTTGCAGTTCATTTTCAGCAGATAGCGACGAAAGCGCCTGGTTCTTTTCCGTAATATCAAACCTGACCTCTGCATCGGCAATATTATTGTTCAGCATGCCGTGATACATACTGTCTTGTAATTTAATATACAGATCATCGTATTTTAAGGCTGCGGCCCAATCTCCCTTTGCCTCCTGCACATCACGGAATTCCTGTATAAAACCCATATATACATCCAGGTCTGTAGGAGTACTATGGCACATATTCTCGCAAAGTTTCGCGTAGTACAAAGCAGAATCGACTTGCTTCATCCTTAAAAAATTACGGCTAAGCTCATCGTAATTTGTTGCATCAAGGGACGGTAATCTAATTTCTCTGTTCAGTTGCAGCGATTTTGCAAAAGACTTTCGTGCTTCTGCAAACGACCCGTCCAAAGACTGTGCGATCCCGAGCTCTGAATAATTGAACACCTGCATATAATCGCTTTCCGGAAAGGAGTCGATGCATTGGTGTAATAAGTCAATAGCAAGCCGATAGTTGCCCAGTTCCTTGTAGTCTGTAGCTATCAACAGTTTTATCCTGTTCCGGTCGATGTTAAATCCCTGCTTTGCATATATAGAATCTGCGATCTTTGCATAACGCAGCGACTCGTTCCATTTATTCATCCTGGTTGTGGACTGTGCGATGTAATGATACCCGTCTGCCACCTCCCGGTACTCCTTCAGTGAATCCCAGATAACGACCGCCATGTTCACGTAGTTCCACTCCATGGCAGGATTACCGATATAGTCATAATATTCTGCCCATATTTTGTATAGCTTAGCCTCTTCTTCCCTGTTATGGGCCTCCAGCACAAGGCCAAGTGCTTCGCGTAGTGCATGCACCACCTCGCTCCACTTTCCGAGCCGCATGTTTTCCCTTCCTTTTGCAATCAGGAAGTCCGGGAGCCTCCCCGTCATATTAAGGCGCCTTGCGTAGCCTATTGCAGTATCGTTGTATAGTACAGCCTCGCTATATCCCCGAGTTTCAAAAAGGGCATCGGCCAGAAACTCGCAGGCTTCCATGCGCATAGAATCGTTGTCGACGTGCAATGACGCCTGCACTGATCTCCTTAAATAGCTGACCGAAGTATCATATTCACGTTCATAGAATGAAGCATCTGCGATGGCATACGATGTCTGCAATTGCACAGACGCCGACGTAGCTTTGTGAAACTCTTTTTTTAGACTATCTATATTTTGGGCAGCGACCATTTCTCCTGCAAATAGCAAGATGGTCAAGACTACCCATGTACGTATACTCATTAGATTAATAGTAAAGCAAATGTAGATAAAAACTTTCGCGCAAAAAGGATGCTGTTTCTAATGGATCACAAACAGCAATAAAAGGCGTGGCTTTATCGTTAACTATGGCAGAACTACTGCATCATTGGTCTTGCCCGATATCCGCTACTATCGCAGCACAATAACAAGGAATCCAATTATACCGCTAACAAAACTCAGTCGGGTTAAGGGGTTGCCACTAATGGTTTCAAGTGTGTACCGATTAACTCTATTGATGTCATCAGTTTCTCATGAGGTACTTCGGCGCTATCCATCTGAAAAGTAAGTCTGGAAATACCTCCAAGTGCCTTGGCATGATGGCGTATCTTTTCGGCCACTTCTTCAACATTACCAACCAGCAATGCGCCCTTAGGTCCTAACTGAGCTTCAAACCGTGTTCTTGTCATTGGCGCCCAGCCGCGCTCTTTACCAACTTTAGTCATAGCCTCGGCATAACCAGGATAAAAATCATCCAATGCCTGCTGGGTAGTTTGTGCTACATAGCCCAGCGAATGGAGGCCGACTTTTAGTTGTTCTGGCTTATACCCGGCTTTTTCTCCGGCTTCCCTGTATAGGTCCACCAAAGGACGAAAGTGACGTGTTTCGCCACCAATCACAGCGACCATCAACGGTAGCCCCAAAGTGCCAGCACGTACAAAGGATTCGGGTGTGCCGCCGACACCTAACCAAACAGGTATTGGATTCTGTAATGGCCTGGGATATACCGGCTGATTTTTAAGCGCAGCACGGAATTTGCCCGACCATGTGACAAACTCGCTTTTCCGTATATTTAGTAAGAGGCCGAGTTTTTCTACAAATAACTCATCATAGTCCTGCAGATCATAGCCGAACAACGGGAAAGCATCTATAAACGACCCACGCCCGACGACCATTTCTGCCCGCCCGCCGGAAATCAGGTCTAAAGTTGCGAACTCCTGAAAAACTCTTACAGGGTCGGCAGCGCTAAGCACAGTAACTGCACTGGTAAGGCGAATACTTTTTGTTCGAGCCGCCGCAGCAGCCAGTATAAGAGTGGGTGCTGAATCGAGAAACCCTTTTCGGTGATGCTCCCCGATCCCGAACGAATCGAGGCCTACCTGGTCTGCATGTACTATTCTGTCTACCAATTGGGCCAGAGCATCAGTATCGCTTATTGCTCTGCTACTGTTGCCACTCATCATCGCGGCGAAACTATCAATTCCAATTTCCATATAATACTTTTTTATCTTGCCTGATTGTCGGGTGTTTGTATTATTAATCCTGAGGCTTTTTGGGTATCTTCTTAAGTCTTCTTCAACTAAGAATAAAAGATGAGTTACTTAGAGGAAGATATGGCAAAATACACAACATGGTTTACGTACTCAAAGATAAAGGAAAGAACTTCGAGGGCCGCTCAACACTCTCTCCTGTTTTGTAACTACCTTACCAACCACCGACACATTAGATGATGGTTACGTCCGTGCTAAGTATAATTAGCCACTCAAAGCTCGAACAGCTACTCAATATCTAACCATATAACCTTATTCAGAATGATTTGAAAATCCATAGGCGTTCAATCATTGTTATTCTTTTGTCGCAAAGGCATGATTTTTGTATTTTGAAATAGTGCTTCTCAGATAGAGTTATTACTACCATAAACAAAATAAATGCAACAGTGGGCTATTGGTGTTGATCTCGGCGGTACCAAGATCGAAGTTGCGATCGTAAGCAGCCAAGGTGAACTATTAGATAAGTTGCGTATACCTACCATAAGTTCCCAGGGTCCAGATAAAATCATAGAAAATATACATGATACCATTAATGATCTGTCGAAACGACATTCCGATATTACCCTTTCGGTTGTAGGAATAGGGGTTGCAGGTCAGATTAAAAAAGATACAGGAATTGTTATCGATGCACCTAATCTCAAATGGCATAATGTAGACTTACAGACCCAACTGGCGAATAAACTACAAAAACCGGTAGCTGTATGCAATGACGTGAAGGCAGCAGCATGGGGTGAGTTGTTGTGTGGCGCGGGTGTAGGCTGCAATAACCTGGTTTGCATATTCGTGGGAACGGGTATTGGGGGCGCAATTGTATGCAATGGGAAAATGCTGGATGGATGTAACAATACTGCGGGGGAAATAGGGCATATGATTGTGCAACTGCACGGGCCCTTATGCCATTGTGGCAACAAAGGATGTTTAGAAGCATTAGCCAGCGGGTGGGCCCTGGAAAGAGACGCACGACTGACCGTACAGAACGATAAGGCAGGGGGTAAAATGTTGCTGGATATTGCTGAAGGAAATATCAACGCCATCACCGGTGAAACAGTGACAATGGCCGCACAACAGGGAGATCCGCTCGCAAATTCGCTCATAAACAATATGGCCGATGCATTGATAGCTGGAGTTACCTCCGTTGTGAATATGATTGGCCCCTGTCGGGTCATATTAGGTGGTGGCATAATAAAGGGCATACCCCAACTCATAACCCAAGTGGAAGAAGGGGTGAAAAGACAAGCATTGAAAGCAGCGATAGTTGCTATAGAGATATTACCTGCTAAGCTGCAGGACGATTCAGGTGTGATCGGAGCAGCGGCATATGCATTTGAAACGCTTAAAAAAGTACCGTATGACCATTGAAGAAAAGTGTATTAATACAATTCGTTGCCTCTCGATAGATGCTATAGAAAAAGCTAATTCGGGACATCCCGGGGCTCCGATGGCGCTTGCATCTGCTGCCTATGTGCTGTGGCAGGAACATCTGCGCTTTAACCCGCACAATCCGTTGTGGTTCGACAGGGACCGCTTTATCCTTTCAAACGGGCACGCCTCTATGCTGCAGTATGCAATATTACACCTGGTAGGGTATGCCATTTCCATAGATGATATTAAAAGCTTCCGGCAACTGGACAGCATTACCGCCGGCCATCCTGAGCACGGCCTTACGCCGGGTGTGGAAACAACTACAGGCCCGCTGGGACAAGGCTTTATGACAGCGGTAGGCATGGCTATCGCAGAGGCGCATCTTGCATCCATTTTCAACAAAGACGGATTTAATATTGTCGACCATTATACCTATGTTTTTTGTAGCGATGGCGACCTGATGGAAGGCGCATCACATGAAGCCGCTTCAATGGCGGGTAATTTGCGACTGGGCAAACTGATCTACCTGTATGACAATAACCACATCACGATTGAAGGCGATACCTCGCTTACCTATGCTGATGATGTAGCAAAACGTTTCGAAGCATATAACTTTCATGTGCAGGACCTGGGTGACCATGGCAACGATCTGAAGATCATTTCCGACGCCTTTCAAAAAGCAAAGGAAGTAAAAGACAAACCGTCCATGATCATACTGCGCACTCATATTGGTTATGGGTCGCCTAATAAACACGATACGTCAGGCGTGCATGGATCACCCCTCGGCGAAAAAGAAGTAAAGCTGACCAAAGAATTTTATGACTGGCCGTTGGAGCCGTTTTATGTACCTGAAGATGTAGCTGCGTTTATGGGCAAAAACATAACCCGGGGCAAAGAGCAGGAAAACGAATGGAACGAAAAAATAAAAACGTATAAGTCCGAATACCCTGAACTGGCTGCACAATTCGACCAATATCTGAAACAAGACCTGCCGGAAGGCTGGGAAAAAGAATTGCCCGTATATAAGCCAGTGGATGGTGATGTGGCTACAAGAACAGTGACATCTGATGTGATCAATAAATTATCTGCAAAGATGCCGTGGATGGTGGGCGGCAGCGCCGACCTCGGAGAATCGACACAAACTATTATTAAGTCCAGCGATTATTATGCAAAAGGAAAATACGGGAACCGGAATATGGCATGGGGTGTAAGGGAGCATAATATGTGCGCTGCAAGTTCAGGCATGATGCTGCATGGCGGAGTACGCCCTTTCGCCTCTACCTATTTCATCTTTACCGATTATGCGAAGCCCGCAATAAGGCTGGCATGTATCATGAAGCTACCCGTCATCTATGTGATGACGCATGATTCCATAGGATTAGGGGAAGACGGAAAAACCCACCAGCCGGTAGAACAACTGATCACATTCAGGGCCACTCCGAATATGGTCATCATACGTCCCGCAGATGCAAATGAAGCTGTATATGCCTGGCAAGCCGCAATAAAAAGAAAAGACGGGCCGACCATGCTTGTGTTGTCGCGACAAAAACTCCCCGTGTTTGATCGCGATGTAGTTGCCACTGCAGATGGGCTTTTGAAAGGCGCGTATATATTATCGCGTGAACAAAAAACGGCAGATATTATCCTCATAGCCACTGGCTCAGAGGTACAGCTAATACTGGAATCTCAAAAGAAGTTACTTAAAGATGGAATTGATGCACGTGTAGTGAGCATGCCTTGTTGGGAGTTATTCAGAGAACAGCCAGAAGGCTACAGGAACGAAATACTGCCACCCGAAATCGTAAACAGAATGGCCGTTGAAGCCGCCGCGCCGTATGGATGGGATGAATGGGTAGGTGATAAAGGGGTGGTGATCGGAATGACTGATTTTGGCGCCAGCGCACCATATAAAGATCTGTTTAAGCATTATGGATTTACTGTGGAAAATATAATTGCTACAACCAAAAAAATGCTCAATAGATCATGACTGTAATCATAGGCTCGGACCATGCAGGGTTCGCTTACAAGGTATTATTGACTGAAGCCTTGCAAAAAGAAGGTTATGATGTGATTGACCTTGGCGCGTATAACGACACACCTACTGACTACCCGGACTACGCGGCGGCCGTATCGTTGGCCCTATTGGAAAAACGCGGAGAACGTGGTGTGCTTATTTGCGGTAGCGCGGTGGGCGTAAGTATAGCTGCAAATAAATTTAAAGGAATACGGGCGGGAGCCTGCCATGATACCTATTCTGCACACCAGGGTGTGGAACATGATGACGTGAATGTTTTATGCCTGGGAGAACGTGTAGTGGGCATAGAATTGGCGCTAGATATTGTATTTACTTTTCTCAAAGCCCGGTTCACTAACGCACCACGCCATGTGAAAAGATTAGAAAAATTATTTGCCATAGAAAATAAAAACATGAAGGAGGAAATTTTATGAGTACGCTAATTGACTTATTAAGCTACGGCCAGAGCTACTGGCTCGATAACCTGACCCGGAAAAAAATCACCGGCGGTGAACTGAAAAAAAGAGTATCAGAACAGGGGCTGAGAGGCATTACTTCCAATCCCAGTATTTTCAACAAAGCCATAACAGGCAGCGATGATTATGATAGCCAGATACAAGAGCTGGTAAAGGCAGGAAAGTCGCCACAGGAAATATATGATGCGCTTACCATTAAAGATGTGCAGGATGCCTGTGATCTGCTGATGCCCGTTTATGAGCAATCAGGGGGAACAGACGGATTTGTGAGCCTGGAGGTATCGCCTTTCCTGGCAAGAGACACAAGTGGATCATGCAGTGAAGCAAGAAGACTTTTTAAAGCGGTTAACCGACCGAATAGCTTTATAAAAATACCCGGCACTAAAGAAGGCATTCCCGCAATAGAGGAAATGCTCTATGAAGGTGTAAATATAAACATCACACTGCTGTTCTCCATAGAACGATATGCAGAAGTGGCGAATGCCTATATACGCGCATTGCAGCGAAGAACTGACGAAGGAAAGCCTGTTGATAAAGTAATATCAGTTGCCAGCTTTTTCCTGAGCCGGATAGATGTACTTACCGACCAATTGCTAGGTCACTATATTATACCTGGCAGCGATACAGAGAAACCAGGCCCAGCATCGCTTTCGGGAAAGACCGGGATAGCTAGTGCAAAACTGGCTTATCAGCGTTTTAAAGGACTGTTCAGCAGCAGTGAATGGGAAAAGCTGGCAGCTAAAGGCGCTCATGTACAACGGCCATTATGGGCCAGTACCAGCAATAAAGACCCACTATACGACGACCTGCGCTATGTAGAAACCCTGATAGCGCCGGATACAGTCAATACACTTCCGGATGAAACTATTGCAGCGCTTGCGGATCATGGGAAGCTGCAAAAAGACACGGTGGAAGAGGGCCTTGATGATGCCAGGCAGCTGTTTGGCAAGCTAAAAAAATACGACATTGATATTGACGCAATAACCCAACAATTAGAATATGACGGGATACAGAAATTTATAGACGCCTATAATAAGCTGCTCAGTGCTATCGCCATCAAAAGAATGAAAGCTTTAGCCTCCACCAATTCAGACCAGGATATAAAAAGCGGAAAATATAAAACTGCGGTAGAAGCTGCTTTTGCATCACTTGATGAAAAGCAGGCGGGCCAACGGCTGTTCAATAAAGATCCATATCTATGGAAAGGCGATCCCGAGCAAATAAAGACGATATGTGCAGGCCTGGGATGGCTGACACTACCGCAGGATTTTAGTAAAAAGGCGGATGATCTTCTATCGTTTGTCAATGAGGTGAAAGGTGATGGATTCAAATATGCTGTACTGCTGGGTATGGGTGGCAGCAGCCTCTGTTCGGAAGTGGCGAGGGAAACCTTTGGCACAGCAGAAGGGTACCTTGAATTGCTGGTACTGGACAACACCAGCCCGGAAGCAATCATGGATATGGAAAAACGGATAGCGATAAAACAGACACTTTTCATCGCCGCTACAAAATCCGGAACTACAAAGGAAACGCTTAGTTTCTTTAAATATTTCTATGAACAATTGAAAGGAAATGGAGCACAGAATCCAGGGAATAACTTTGTAGCTATTACAGACGAGGGCAGCCCGTTAGTTGAAATGGCGCAGAAATATCAATTCAGAAAGATATTCATAAATCCATCTGATGTCGGTGGCCGTTATTCTGTATTGTCTGATTTCGGCTTATTGCCGATGGCACTGATGGGAATAGATATCAAAGCATTGTTATCAAGCGCAATGCAAATGGAAGCAAGCTGCGACCCTTATGTACCCGCTGCTAATAACCCGGGAGTAAGTCTTGGTACCGTATTAGGTGTGTGCCAAAGGAACGGCAGCGATAAGGTGACATTTGTATTGTCATCGTCCATAAGCTCTTTTGGTTATTGGGTGGAGCAATTGCTGGCCGAAAGTACAGGCAAGGAAGGAAAAGGTTTAATTCCGGTAAACGGAGAAGTATTAGGCGGCCCGGACAGGTATGGCGATGACCGTGTATTTGTGCACATGTATCTTCCTACAGATGATAATGCCGCTGACGAGCAGAAACTGAGCGCGCTGGAAGCATTAGGGCATCCGGTAGTGAGGATCAAAGTGACGAATAAGCTGGCGTTGGGCGGAGAATACTATCGCTGGGAAGTGGCAACGGCCATTGCCGGGATGATCATAGGGATAAACGCCTTTGACCAGCCGAACGTGGCTGAAAGCAAAAAGAACACAAACGATCTCCTGAATGAATGGCTGGAGAACGGCTCCTTTAAAAAGGCTGAGCCGATATTCAAGTCCGGAACACTTTCTTTCTTTACCGGAGAACAAACAGCACAACCTGGTGATAAACGATATAATTCTCCAGGTGAGTTTATTGTGGCGTTTACAGGGCTTACAAAGGCGGGAGATTATATTGCATTGCTCCCCTACTTCCTGATGACCGATGACCGAACCAAATACATGCAATCTTGGCGCGAAATGATGGGCAGCAAGCTGAAAACTGCAACCACATTGCTTAATGGACCCCGTTATCTCCATTCTACAGGCCAACTGCATAAGGGAGGTCCGGATACAGGATTGTACATCATACTTTCAGGAGATGAAGAAGTAGCATTGCCAATACCGGATGAAAAATATGGGTTCGCAACGTTGCATGAAGCCCAATCCCTCGGCGACTTCAGATCACTGAGCGACAAAGGACGAAGGGTGATACGTATAGACCTGGGTAAAGACATTGATAAAGGCCTTGAGCAGCTTTGGCAATCTTTCAGCAGTATTAATAAAGAATCTGCTAAAACATACGCATCATGAAGGTCACCACACTATTTCTCGATATAGGCGGCGTCTTATTAACTAACGGTTGGGGCAGTGCGTCACGGCGGATCGCGGCAGAAAGGTTCAAGCTGGATAGTAAAGAAATGGAAGAGCGCCATCACCTTACGTTTGACACCTATGAAGAAGGCAAGCTGACCCTTGATGAATACCTTGATCGGGTAGTTTTTTATGAGCAAAGGACATTTTCAAAAAAGGAGTTTATCTTGTTCATGTTTGAGCAATCCGTGCCATTTGAAGAAACAATAGTATTTTTTAAAGAACTTAAAAAGCAATACAGGCTTAAAATAATTGCGGTCAGCAACGAAGGCCGTGAGCTCAATGAGCACAGGATTCAAAAATATAAGCTTAATGAACTGTTTGATGCGTACATTTCGTCCTGCTATGTTCATATGCGAAAGCCTGATAAAGACATTTTACGCATGGCATGTGATATATCTCAAACACGGCCCGACCAGGCGCTGTATATTGATGACCGGCTTATGTTTGTGGAAATAGCCAGTGCTTATGGTCTGCAATCGCTTCATTACCAGGACCTGAATGCTGCGAAAGCCTTTATTAAAACAGTATCATTTCACACAGCAGAAGATAAAAAGGAATAAAAATGGAAACGCGTAAATATGATTATGGCATGATAGGTTTAGGCACAATGGGCCGTAACCTGGTTTACAATATGAGCGATCACGGGTACAGCGTGGCCGGTTTTGACAAAGATGCATTAAAGGTGGAAGCGCTTGAAAAAGGAGCGAAACAAGAGAGCGTATATGGCGCCCGAAGCCTGGAGTCATTCCTGGATGTGCTGAAAACGCCACGCCTTATTATGCTGCTTGTGCCCGCCGGAAAGCCAGTCGATGCAGTTATTGACGAATTAAGGCCTCTGCTTCAAAAGGACGACCTTATCATGGACTGCGGCAATTCTCATTTTACTGATACAGACAGGAGAACCGACAGGCTGGCAAAAGAAGGCATCCATTTTATGGGGATTGGCATATCAGGCGGCGAAGCTGGCGCAAGGTTTGGCCCGAGCATTATGCCGGGGGGAGACCCTCAAGCATATGCCCGGATCGCCCCCATGCTTGAGGCAATTTCCGCCAAAGTCAATGGCTCACCATGCGTAGCGTGGTTAGGCGCTGGTTCTGCCGGACACTATGTAAAAATGGTACACAATGGTATTGAATACGGACTGATGCAGCTTATTGCCGAGGCATACCACCTGCTAAAAGAATGTACCCAAATGAGCAATGACGAATTACAGGCGGTGTTTTCAAAATGGAACGAAGGTATTTTACAATCATTCCTGATTGAGATCACGGCTGATGTTTTTGGGCAGAAAGATGACCTGACAGAAAACCGCCTTGTGGACATGGTACTTGATAAGGCAAAGCAAAACGGCACGGGCCAATGGGCATCACAGAGCGCTATGGATATGAGCGTGCCTTTTTCCGTCATTGACGCTGCGGTCGCTGCCCGCGATATTTCTGCATTAAAGAATGAAAGAGTATCTGCGCAGCAAAAATTTGACTGGCTCAAAGTCGTATTCAAGAATAGTACCGGTGAATTGGTGAACTGGCTGGAACACACCCTTTATTTTTCTATGGTAACCACTTTTGCGCAGGGAATGGCGCTGCTACGGTACGCCTCTGAAAAGTACCATTACGACCTGAAAGTAAATGAAATCGCTGCGATATGGCGTGGTGGGTGTATAATAAGATCGGTGTTGCTTGAAGACATACGTTCTGCCTTTGAAAGTGAACCAACCCTATCAAATCTAATGTCCAGCCCCGGTTGTTTTGCCTGGAACCGCAGGCGTATGCCCATAAACGGCTGTATATTCAGTAT
>JABDCE010000061.1 GCA_013288285.1 Bacteroidota bacterium | reverse complement strand
TACCCCTGGTCGAAACCGGGAGATAACCCCCTGTAGAAAGTGTAACTCATATCTGTAGCCAAAACGAAACCACCTGCGAACATGCAGCTCAATGTCATATTGTCGTTTTGATTGAAATACTGCTGGTTCAACGCGCTGTTCAGCGAGTTAGCACTCCGGGTTAATGTATTGACGGATGAAACAGTAAAATCGATGTTTTCACTTATGTTGCTGGTGAGGCCGAGGTTTAACCCGAGGTCCTTATTGTGCTGATAGTTCACGATGCTGTTGATAAGACCCGGCGTTTCAATTAATCCGGCATTGAGGCTACAGTTCAGGTTCATCCGGAGCGCCTTCAATGGCCTGCCATAAGCAGCGCTGCCTTTTACAAAACAGAAACCATTCATGTTGACAGGAAAGAAAATCTGAGCGCCCCTGGGCATGGGGACAGCATTTATAGAAGTATCTGTGCCGGAAATAATGCTGTTGGTGGTAATAAAATGCATGGTATAATTTCCGGACAAGGTGGCTGAGAAATTAGAAAATGTGGTTTTATCAGTGGCATTGTAACGAATGGCCACGTTCTGCTGGCTTGACTGAGCGAGGCCCGGATTGCCGATGTAATACAGGGGCGCATTTATGTTGTTGACCACATTTTGCAACTGGCTTATGTTGGGCAAGGACGTGGACGTGGTGTAATTGACATTAATATACCTGCTGTCACTGAACTTATACATAAACGTAAGGGCAGGGAGCAATTTGTAGTACTGACGCTCCACGCTGAACGTCTCGGGATATTGTTGCTGGCCGTTGATGGCAGATCTTTCGAAATAAACTCCGATAGAAAAATTATACGCCTCCTGCCGGCGCACGTAACTGGCACCCGTTTTCTGCACGAAATTGCTTGCTGAAAAAACATTTGACAGCGCGCGGTCGGGCTGAAGTGAAAAATTCTTCAGCGAATCGACATATTCATAACTGTTTTTCTCTGCCCGTGCCGGCTGGTAAAGATAGTTGTAGGAAAACTGCATAGAACCCTTTATGCTTAAAGGCTCTGTGTAGATCGCATTGCCAGCGATATTCCACCTGCTACCGACGGTGTGTGTATGCTGGCCGAGGGAATCGATCACGGAGCTATCGGCCGCGCTACTCCGCGACGTGAAATTATTGCTGCCCACATTACCGGCATTCAGCAGGTCGCTGGTCAATGAGAAGGTCCTACCCTTCTTGCGGAACCGGTGACCATATAACAGGTTACAATTGAAATTGAAGTTGTGCTGGCCGGCATAGTTGTCATTTTGAATACTATTGAGCAGTGTGTTTCCGGCCAGTGTGACGCCCGAATCCGACACGCGGCTATTGGTCTGCTGAAAAGATAACCTGGGTTGTATGACTAGGGAGTTCTGCGAGTCGATAGTGTAGTTTATCTTCAGGTTAAACCGGTGGTTATAATTATCAGTGTTGATATTCCTGAGGTCGTTAAACACCTGCTGTGAATCTACCAGCAAATACTGCCGATGGGTATTGTTAATAATGGTACTGGCTGTATGCCCGAAAGCATAGCTTGCGCTTATGTCGAGGCCTTTTGCTACCCTGTCGTTGTAGTTTATTCCCGCGGACTGCGTAACCGCGCTACTGGCATTGCCTTGCTGGGCACCGGCACTGGCCGGCGTAAAGTCCTGCATGTTTGCATTGTTGGTTTGGCCGGTTACTGTGATCCGCTTATCACCATTGAACATATTTGCGGTGCCGCCCGCCATGTATTTATCGGCAGTTGTTAGTTTGTCTGTGCCACCACCCGCGTACTCATTGCCAAACAAACCATTTCGTTTATCGGGCTTAGTGACGATATTGATGGTCTTGAATATCTGACCGCCACTAAAGCCTGTAAATTTCTCCTGCTCCGTTTTTTCACTGTATACCTGCACTTTAGCCACCATGTCGGCCGGCATGTTGTGCAGGATTTCGGAGGGATCGTCGCTAAAGAAAGGCCTGCCATCAACGAGCACTTTCAGTACGTTCTCACCTTGTGCTTTCACGGCTTTTCCGTCGAAACCCATACCCGGCATCTTGCGGATGAGCCCGGCGGCATCGGCATCCGGATTTACCTTGTAAGCCCTGGCGTTAAATTCGGTAGTATCGCCCTTCTGCACTATGGCTATGACCTTGTCTATCACATTATGCTCGTCGAGGCCTATGGCCGCTTCAGCCAATTTAATAACGCCGACATCGGTAAGCGGCCTGACCAGACGCACATAACCGGAATAGGCTGTGTAGCCAATGCTTTGCACCTGCATGTGGAAATTTCCCAAAGGAAGGCCGGCGATCTCAAAATCACCGGAAGTATCTGCGACTGTACCATATTTGACAGAATCAGGAACATGCCAGAGCAATATGGTAGCCCCCGGGATGCTTATGTTGTTCTCATCGCATATACGGCCATGCACTGCATAAGACTGGCCCTTTGCAGCGGTGCAAATGAAAAACAAGCAAAGCCATATGCAAAAATGCCTTCTGATCATCGGTAGCGCTCTAAGCATGTAATTCAACAACTAAACGAGGGGCTACAGCCCTCTACTGACTGAAATGCCAAAAAGAGGCCGCCTTCGTGATCTTGAAGACAGCCTCTTTAAAGCAGGAAACGGGATTATGGGGTCACTGTGAGTGTAAAGCACGTACCACCGCCACCACCGCCCACAACATTGGCGCCAATGGTTGGGGTACAACAATTGCCCTGTACCTGTACGGACTGAGTCTGTGCCGGATCGCAAGCATGGCCAGGCACCATGTCAATACCTACCGCAGGCAGGCAGAATGGCGCAGACATGCCAGGACACTGAATGCAAATGATGGCAGAGAATGTCTCATAAGACGGCATAGCCAGCGTGTTGGGCAACCAGGTTGTCACGGCATCAAGGTTGTAAGTGCCAGGGACAGGGTAAACCGGCGAGTAAATGTCGACGGTGCATACCTGCTCCATATATGCGACAAACTGTACGGTAACCGTGGTACCTTTGCATACCTGGAATTTTGGGTCGAGAACAACGCCTACTACGTTGTTTGCGGAAGTTGCGAAGCTTACCAAGCCGAGCAATGAAGCTAATAGTAACTTTTTCATAAGCAATACTTTATTTTTGGTGAGCTGTAAAAGTACTATTGCCGCTACCCCACAGTTAGCGTTAAACGACTGACTTCAGGGGGGATTTTCTGTTACTATTAAACGGATGTAGGTACAGGTGTTTTTAACTGAATTAAAAGGCGTGTAATCAGCGGGAGTATAATTACCGTGATTAAACGGACGTTAACGCTCCGGACCTCAATATGTGATAAACGGTGAGCGATAAGGTTGTGTTGGTATAGACGCGCGACCATTTAATGGCACCTGCAGATAAAACAAAACCACCAATAATGGTGGTTTTGTTGTTCGTATCCTTTCCCAAACCATGAAATAACAGCACTAAGATTTTTTCAGAAAAGCATCTATCTTTTTAGCAGTGGTCTCGCTTACGGGCACTACGGGCAGGCGGAAAATATTGCTGCATACCTTTTGACGGCTCAGCACATACTTTACACCCGGAGGGTTGCCATCGGCAAAGAGGAGGTCGATACCCGGCAGCAGCTTGTAGTGCAGCTTGCGGGCCTTGTCGTATTTGTTGTCCAGCGCAAAGTTGACCATATCTGTAAAGTCCTTTGCAAAACAGTTAGCAGCTACAGAGATAACGCCTTCCATACCCACTGCTATCTGCGCCAGTACGAGGTTGTCATCGCCGGACAGTACGGTGAAATGGGCCGGCTTCTGCTGAATGAGCTCCATGCACTGCACGAGGTTGCCGCTGGCTTCTTTGATGGCCACTATATTATCAAAATCGGCGGCGAGACGCAGGGCTGTGGCAGGGAGTATGTTGCCGCCGGTGCGCCCCGGTACGTTGTACAATATTATGGGTTTAGGGCTTGCCTTGGCTACGGCTTTGAAATGCTGGTAAATACCTTCCTGCGATGGCTTGTTGTAGTAAGGGCTAACGCTGAGCACGGCATCGACATCTTTGAGATCGAACTCTTTGAGGTGATGCACTACTTCGTCGGTACTATTGCCACCGATACCGCATACCACCGGCACGCGCTTTTTATTGTATTTGATAACGGCACTGAGAATGTCCTTCTTTTCAGCTACGCTGAGTGTAGGTGTTTCGCCGGTGGTGCCCAAGGCCACGAGAAAGTCTACGCCGCCTTTGATGACGTTATTCACTAATTTTTCGAGTGCGGGATAGTCGATACTACCATTCTTCTGGAAAGGAGTGACGAGCGCTACACCGGTACCTTTGAGTTGTTTGGCCATTTGTTTTAGTATAAAGTCGAAAGTATAAAGTAGAAAGTACTTAGTAATTAGTATTTAGTCGTTAGTAGAAAGTTGTTAGTAATTAGTAGTTAGTAATTAGTAATTAGTAATTAGTAATTAGTAATTAGTATTTAGTCGTTAGTAGAAAGTTGTTCGTTTATGCGTTGGCCTGGACGGCGATGCCGTTGGTGGTGGATGAAGTGGCACCTTCTTCGAGCTCATCGTAGAAGCCCATCTTCGATAGCTTCTCTATACGCTGATTGGTGCGTTCGTCGGCTGTTAACTTGCTGAGGTCTGCGATTTCTTTGAGCAGGTATGCCTTAAGTGTCTCGGCCATCTTATCAGGGAAGGAATGCGCGCCGCCTACGGGCTCAGGGATCACATCATCTACGAGCCCGAAACCACTCATATCAGTAGAGGTGAGCCTGAGCTGCTCCGCAGCTTTTTCTTTAAAGTTCCAGCTACGCCATAAAATGGAGGAGCAGGACTCGGGAGAGATAACGGAGTACCATGTATTCTCGAGCATGGCTACGCGGTCGCCCACGCCTATACCTACTGCCCCACCCGATGCGCCCTCGCCTATGATGACACATACGACAGGCACCTTCATATTCACCATCTCGAACAGATTGCGCGCTATGGCCTCTGCCTGTCCGCGCTCCTCAGCCTCGAGGCCGGGATATGCGCCCGGTGTATCTATGAATGTGATAATAGGCCTGTTGAACTTTTCGGCTATTTTCATGAGGCGCAGGGCTTTGCGGTAGCCCTCAGGGTTTGCCATCCCGAAATTACGCATCTGACGCATCTTGGTATTAATGCCTTTCTGCTGCCCCATTACCATTACGGGCTGTCCGTCCAACTCGGCCATACCTGCTACCATGGCTTTGTCGTCCTTCACCTGGCGATCGCCATACAGCTCTATGAAATTGGTGAATATCTTCTCGATATAAAACAATGTATACGGGCGATCGGGGTGGCGGCTGAGCTGCACGCGCTGCCATGGGGTGAGGTGATGATATATATCTGCCCTTTTTGTATCAAATGCGGTTTCCAGCTCATGCAGGCTATTGGTAACATCCACCTTATTCTTGGCAGACATTTCCTTCAGCTTATTGATCTGGGTATGTAAATCTTCTAGTGGCTTCTCAAAATCCAGAAATTGCATAAAATAAAATTTGGGACTACAAAAGTAACGATTATAACTGCAAAAGCGACACTATTTGCCTTTTACACCTGCCTCTGCAACCGCAGGTTTCGCATAGCGTTCATATACATATTTGGCAAACTTAGTGCCGGGAACATCTACAAACTTCGTCATGAGCCACGATAGCGGTATGCACAATGCGAGTGTAAGTATGAATACCAACGCTACGGCATTGTTATAAGCCATGGATTCAGACAACCTGAGGAAAAGATAACAGCTGAAAGAGCCTATGAGCAACGGATGCAGGAGGTATAAAGAGAACGATATATACCCCAGAAATATAAATACCCGTAAACTGATAAGACGCTGCAGTACGGACGACAGCACAAATGCTGCCACCAAAAAGAAAGCGCCGATAGCATGCAGCCAACCATGAACGACATTGAGGAATTCCAAAGGTACACGCTCATAAAAAGTACCAGCAATAGCACCATTGCTGGGGAATGACCCTAGAAGCAGTCCCAAAAATGCCAATACGGTAGCCAATATGGTGGCAGTGCCCTTGCTCATAGATGTGCGCCGCTGCTCGATATAATTGAGGCTTATGCCAAAGACAAAGGTGGCGGTATATAAATGGTCGGTGAAGCAGCAATAAAGGAACAGGAAGAAGAGCATAGCAGAGCGGTTGCGAGTGTTGTGCGACAACGCCAGAAAGGCGAATACCATAAGAGAGCCATAAAACTCTATGGACATGCTGGACAGTGTGGTGTCGAAAAGACTGTCGCCTGTGAACATAACACCGTAAAGCAATGAACCGACCAAGTGGGTGGGTACATCAGAAAATCTCCAGAAACTGCTGAGCCACCATTCTGAGTGGGTGATGACGCCGGCGGGTACATTAAAGTAAAGCCCGGACTCCAGGAGCAGAAACGATAGTATGATGGTAACGGCAATAGGAATGTACAGACGAATAAACCGGCGTTGCGCACCGGATACGATGGTGCTGAATGCATTAGTATGGAAATAACTGCGGCTGAGGACAAAGCCACTTAGGACAAAAAAAACGAAGACACAGAAATTACCGTTAGAGAACACACTAAATACGCTCTGGCCATAGGTGAGTTCTAAACCATTAAGATGTGAGGCCTCTATGCCAAACGTATAGTAAGCCGGATAAAATGCCAGCCCAAAATGATGAAAAAATACCAGCAAAGCCGCTAACCCCCTTATTCCTTCGAGATAGCCTATCTTACCGTGTGTGTTTTCCATATACTGACAAATGTAAAAAAATAAATCGTTTATTTAACCGCCTTCCTGTTAGCTGCGACGCTCTCTTTAGACCAACGGTCGTAGAGATACCGGGCGTATTTGACTCCAGGCTCGTCTACATACTTCGTCATCAGCCACGAGAGGAACAGACACACAGCCGTGGTTAATAAAAACACCAGCAGAACAGATGTGTTGTAATCGGTATGCCCATATAGTACAAGGAAAATATAACTGCTGAAGGTCCCTAACACCAAAGGATGCAGCAAATAAAATGAGAAGGAAATATACCCCAGAAAAGTAAAAACCCGGTTACTGATCATCTGCTGCAACGTGGCCGATAACACAAACGCCAGGACAAGAAAGAAAGCGCCAATGATGTGAAACCACTCTGCGCATGCCAGTACACTCTGCGGCAATGCTGCATAGAAAGTGCCGACGGCAACCTCGGGAGGGTAAGCACCCAGCAATAACGCCGCCACAAACAATACTACCGCAAGGAATGTCCTGAGTTTTTTGCCCAGTGTGTCTCTGTGTCTTTCTACATAGTTGAGACTGATGCCAAACACAAAGGCAGACAGCAGGTACTCACGTGTATAACAACAAAACAGGAATGAAAGGACCAGCATGGTGAAACGGTTGCGGGTACTATGTGTGAGTGCAAGGAACGCGAAAACGAACATAGACCCGTAGAACTCAGTAGACATAGTACGCAGGCAGGTATCGAACGAGTCATCACCAAAAAACATAGTGCTGTAGGTGAGGCTTCTAAACAAATTGGTTACCGGGTGGTCCATCTGCCAAAATCTCTCAAACCACCAGTCGGAATGGGTGATGCTGCTTACCGGCACATTCATGAACAGGCCACACTGCATCAACACAAATGCCAGTATGATAACGAAAGCAACAGGAATATATAGCCTTACAAAACGCCGCTGTGCCCCGGAAACGATAACACTGAAAGCACCGGACAGGAAATACTTACGGCTGAGCACATAACCGCTCAGCACAAAAAATATACGCACACAGAAGTTGCCATTGGTGAATACACTGAACAGGCTCTGACCATAAGATATCTCCAGGTTGTGCAGGTGTACGGCAGTGATATCAAAAGAATAATAGGCAGAATAGAACGCTAAAAGAAAGTGATGGAAGAAAACCAGCAAAGCCGCTACGCCCCTTATCCCTTCGAGATATGTTATTTTTTCGGTTGTATCTTGCATTGCAGTAAACAAATGTAAAAAAATAAATCATAGCCAGATGGGAAAGAAGTTTGCACAATTCAGAAAATAGATACTATATTTGCAGCCCAAACCGGAAAAAACAGGTGGCAAAACACTTCTTTATAATGGTTTTTTTCTTAACCGTGACGGGTTATGAAATGAATAAAAAAATAGCTCTTTAAGATAATGGATTGGTAGTTCAGTTGGTTAGAATGCCGCCCTGTCACGGCGGAGGTCGCGGGTTCGAGTCCCGTCCAGTCCGCAAAAGCTTCACCTATGGTGGAGCTTTTTGCATTATGGGGTTTTACGTTTACATCATACAAAGCGAGACTGACAAGAGCTACTATAAAGGTTTTCAGAAAACCCAGTGGCCATACTATCACAGCACAATAACAAAGAATCTGCTTACACCGCTAATAAAACTCCATGGAAGTTGGTGTAAGTAGAAGAGTTGGCCTCGAAAAAAGATGCTCTGATCAGAGAAAAGGCCTTAAAGAAATACAGCCATACACAAATCGGGCAACTCATAAACAGCGAAAAAAACATAGTCAATCACATTATTAGTTAGAATGCCGCCTGTAACGGTCCCGACCTTAGGTTGGGACGGGTTCGAATCCCGCCCAGTCCGTTTTTTTGTGTGGCATTGCAAAGGCTGATCCATTGCGTCCGCGTTACAACGAGCACGAGTGGTGTATGCGGAATCAAAACGCTGAGAATAGCTCTTTAAATCAATACTTTAGTGCTTTCTATCTTCCCCCCTTTTTGTCGGGGACTTGATTGTTGTATTCATTTTTTGGGTGTGTTTATTTTACGTATTTCCTGAATGCTGTTATTATTTGGAATAGAAAGTATGAAACGACGAGTTTGCATAGAAAATCCGAGAAATATAGTACTCCAGGCAGATTTTTATGCTCTATCATTTTCGACAAATCATGAGTAGGGTTAAGGAGTTGTGGATAAATTCTGAGCTGATACCAAAAAAAAACTTTTAGCGTATTACACAAATCCCAGACGGTTGGCGCAAAGGAACACTCCAAATTGGATGCGCAAAAAGCAGTGGGAAAATAGAAAATAAGCGCTGCCGCAAATAATAGCCACATAGGCCGCCACCAATTCTGCCCATGTTCATTCGACAGATTAGTAAGAAGAATAAACTTGTCCTGCCATAGTTGCTTCTTTCCAAAGAAAAAAATAAAAACCCTATGGATCCAACTTGGTTTTCCCAAAGACCTATTGTAATTGTATTCGTCTTCACCAGTTAAATTCACATAGCGTCTGTAATATTCCATTTCTTCACTTTGCATTGCGAGCGATTGTGGACGGTCACCATTCTTTTCAAGTGCATACTTCAGTTGACGAAATATTTCGCGTACATCGCTATAGCGTTTAGCAAGCAATTGTCTGGCAACACTTTGCGGCAAGTCCGCAATCCAATCACTTGTTGGCTCGTCTGTTTTCGTAATTGTTCCGCGGATTCGCTGCCGTAATTGGTCTTCGTTCTCCACCCGAAGCATATTTAGGTTGAACCAAGCAATATTTGCGATAGTTATCTCATTGAGTACAACATGTTCCATTTTAATTTTACCAAACCTCCTGAAGTCAAACTGATCTAGTTGGGCTTTTCCGAGGTTCGATCTTACAAGTTGAAAAGTACCGATTGCGTTTTGAGGGCCAGTAATATTTGATAAAACTAATTGGCTATAGTTGTAAAAGTCCTCAATTAGAAAATGCCCGGCAGCTATGTTACTCAGTTTTAAATTAGCCTTCGTGTTAAAGCCTTTTATTTGTACTGAATTGAGCTCGACACTATCAATGTGAATATCGCCTTGCAACAATGTGGAGCACTCCAATATTACATTATTCATCAATGCAGAACTAAGAGGCAGCATTCGGTTAATCCCACTTAACAGAAATCCATCTCCAAACGAAGACCTTCGAATAGCAAGCGAATGAAACGTTCTCTCAGTATTCACATCAACTTGGTCATGTGTAACCTCGACCGATTTTTGAAATTTGGCATCCTCAATACTTAGCACTTGTCCGCTACAACTTTGAATATGAACACTTTCCTTATACTCGCCACCAAAAATACTTAGTGAGTTAGTTAGTGGACAATTCAATAACGAGCAATACTCCGCCACATTGTTCTGAGATAACAAAATTGCATTTACGGTGCTATCCCGTATCACCAACCATTTTTTGGGCCAGCATTTGCTTATGGTTATTTCCCCACCACTGCATTTATTGATATCGAGAAAACCGTCAAATGCACAGTCGTTTATATGCATGCCGGCTGCACTAAAGCTGCACATTTCGAATTTTGCCTCTGCATAAAAGACAGTGTTATTAAAGTAAATTTTGTTGCCGATTCTTGTTTTATCACCTATCAGTTCAAAACCTTTTTTAAGATGACAGTCTTGAAAAACTATACTCCTTCTTTCAGCATCAAATACTAGGTCTTCGCCGGAGGCTGTAATATTTTTTAGGGTGCATGCATTTTAAAAAGTACAATTAATAAACTTGATTCCATTTCCAAGCGATTGGTCAGCTATGAATACTTGGTTTACAAAAGTTACATTTTCGAAAGTTATGGAGCTTGTGGAAATAATGGAGTGGGTCGAAAAAGAAACACAATCGTTTACCTGTACGTTGCTTATGGAGCATCTCTGCCCCTTTTCAGTAAGTTTTGTAAGCAATTCAGCATTTGTTATTTCAGTCATTATTAGCAGATTGTACCGACGGTCCGAATTTATCGCAATTTTTAAACAATGCAACACAATTGTGTTGATCCCTAAAGTAATGTATTCTCTTATAGCGACATACAGCTAAAAAAGCGGTATTTACCTGTCTGCCAACTAAAAGGACCGAAATTTTCGGATGAGAAAGACTAATCACCTTTCAATCTGAAAGTACCGCCTCAATAATTAGCTGTCAAATGTATAGATAGATACTTTACCGCTGTCCAACGGTTCATCCAGTAGCAATTTTGGGCAGTATGGCTATCTCAAATCCGGTACAGGCAGAACTTTCGCCTCAAAACACTTGTATTAAAATTCGATACTGGCCTTCAAATCCTCCCCAAAAAAAGGTCGAAAGTTGTCCCTTTCTCTCCGCGAAAGCGTCACAATAATGTGGGGCTTTTTGCATTATGGGGCATAAAATTGTCAAAAATACTTTCTAATAACCGCTTCAAAGTCGCAGTTATCCATAAGCAAATCCAGTTCCGATCCAAGATAACACACACCTACATAATCGATACCACGCAGAATAGTGTATGGAGTTATCTTATGGTAGCTGATGTTCTGCTTCTGCATTGACCGCGCCATAAAACGATTAATATAGCTGTAGATGTTTTGACAGTTGTCTTTCCTGGCTATATAGAAAATAAGGTAGTAGAGCATCATTTGCAGGTCAGCGACCATTGTTCTTCTTTCCTCAGCCGAAAACAGGCTTAAATTGACAGAACCTTTTCCGAAAAAATAAAGCGTGTGGCCTGTTGACGCCTCATTATTGTAAAAGCGCTCGTAATCAAGGCCGAAAAGACCATCTGTATGAATGGGCCGGGCATCTCTCTTTGCTACCATTTGTGTAAATGCAGGCTCACCATTCCGCTCTATGACAAGACAAACTGCAGTAGGCTGTAGTAAATAATTCTCGTCCTGCTCTTGCTGGAATTTGAGATCATACGTCAGCGTGCCGGCAGATCTGTGAATCCTGGAATAGTTGTCAAAGAAAATATTCATGAATGTGGGGAAATCGCCACCGCCATATTGCTTTAACGAAAATTCCGCACCTTCATAAATAGTTGCTGTCTCATCAAAATTTATCGCGGGAATTATACTGTCTACGAGATAGTTCATAATTATTTTTTAAAAGATTTAGGATTGAGCAATCATGCTAAAACACCTTCTGATAATTGTAGGGCTGCGCTGATGTGTTGCGCTACCATGCTGCGTATCGTATCGCGGCTTTCTCCATTGAACCAATGACCGCTGTTAACCACATACTGCCGGAAGCGGCTGCGCGTCAGTTCTTCCCAGGCAACCATTTCTTCGGGCAATGTCACTTCATCACCCGTACCTGAGAAAGCGATGATCGGGCAATCGAGCGGTTCACCTTTGTGATATACATAGCCACTCAGTAGCGCTACATCCCTTTTTAGATTTTCTGTCGTTTTTTTCTCCAACTCCGCGTCGCCTATATCAGAAAGGGAACCGAATAGTTTCTGCATAGAGTTCGACGAAACCTTTGATGCGTTCAGTACGTCCCTGCTGCGCCAGGTATCTGTAACCTGCGGAGCGGTAGTACCGGCACAGAAGAAGGCAGTGGGCACTTTGCCATATTGCGTACTCAAAACCCGCACTACCTCAAAGGCTATAAGCCCGCCGAAACTATGGCCGTATATGGCAAAAGGACCATACAGCAACGGCAGCATGGCTGCCGCTATCTCTGGTACGAGCTTTGCAAAATCAGTACGAACAGGTTCGTCTTTCCTGTTTTCTCTGCCAGGCAACTGCAAAAGGTACACATCAGACGAGGGTGGATGGTGCAGAAAATCGGAAAATACTGATGCGCCTACACCCAGGCCATGAAACATGAACAACCGGACATTATTTACATCATTATTTTTTCTGCGAGTGAACCAACCATCAGCAACTTCCTCACTATCAGTAACCGTAACCAGGTCTTGCGCAGA
>JABDCE010000060.1:7166-13017 GCA_013288285.1 Bacteroidota bacterium | reverse complement strand
CGTGGTGGCGAAGGGATCATTTATAATGCAGAATACAATAAATCACTTGGCAGCCCTTATGGGATAAAGGCGTTATTTACACTAGCCCCTGTTGACTTTTTCAGGCACTATGTAAACAATATACCTTTGGTAGATCTTTCTCCGTATTGCGATGGCGATGTGAGTGATAACGAAGGTGTACACTTTTATGATGATGTCAGATATCCGACAGCGGTTGATGAAGCCCCTAAGCATACAATAACCATGATGGGTGCTAATCATGACTTTTTTAATACTGTATGGACGCCATACTCATACATAGCACTTGGCGCGGATGACTGGGCCGGTTATGGATGGGACCCTACGGACCCTCAGTGTGGAACAACGATGCCAACCCGTTTTGATACAACAAAGCAAAAAGCCGCATTGAATGCATACTTGCCCGGCTTCTTCCGTTTGTACCTGGGAAATGAAACTAAATTTGCGCCCATATACGAAGTAAATGATATTACACCGCCAGCCTCATCGACTTTGACAACATCAGACGTGTACGTGTCTTATCACCCTGGCCATACTGACAGGGTGGATATTAACCGGATAGATAAGTTATCAGACCTGACTACCAATACATTGGGCGGAGCTGTAACCGAAAGCGGTTTATCTTCCCCCGGCATTTGTAATGGCAATAGCATGCCAGTTTGCGCATTAGGTGGCGGAGCCCAGGAACCACACCAGACAGGACTGGGAGAGATGAAACTGGGATGGACAGCTGCTACAGATTATTATGATAATGTTATTCCCATAGCTAATGAGAATATATCTGGCTATCAAAACCTAACCTTCAGGGCGTGTGTTAATTACACCTTATCCAGTGGTGGCAGCACCGACTACACTGTGGTGCTGACCGATTCGGCAGGGAACATAGGCAGCCAGTTAGTGAGTGCGCATACTGATGCTATGTTTTATGAGCCCGGGACAGTGAGTGGCGACCTCCCCAAGACGCTTTTTAATACAGTCAACATACCGTTAAACAGCTTTACCGGAGTTGATCTGACTAAGATCAGGCATGTGAAATTCCTGTTCAACAAAACGGTTGCGAGTGGTATACTCATCAGCGACCTGGCATTTACCAACCCGATATGTGGCAATTTTTCACTCGATTATACAGCTAGTATTGGTGCATCACGCAACATCACGTTTAAAAACAAGGCTACCGCAACACCAGGAGATACACTTAGCTGGGTGTGGAATTTTGGGGACCCGAGTACCGGTTTAAGTGATACGTCGACCCTCGCCAATCCGGTGCATAAATTTTCTGCTGTGGGCACTTACAAGATATGCCTGTCTGGCTATGTGCGGCGGGCAAATGGCATAGGCTTGTCGTGTGTAGACACATTCTGTACTACTATAAACCTTGCCAAGGCGGAAGTATCGCAATTTATGAATGATAACATCACCATAAATCCTAACCCGGCAAAGGACTATTTACGGATAGATGGCGCAGAAAATACTGATGTGCTGAAACTGATGGACCTGTATGGGCGGGTGATATTCACCAAAACAATTACAGAGCCGGAGATAGCCTTGCCTCAAAACCTGGCGATGGGTATATACTACGCCATAGTGGTGACGGATAAGGGTAGCATATATAAGAAAATCCTGATCAGCAAATAAGCGCGCTGCATAGCCAGTAAACGCCCATCACCTATTGAGAACGGTACCGAATGCCACAAAAAAATACTTGTAACAGTCGGATTATTTTTTATTAATTTGCCCATCTTTCTAAATAGCTGACCATGTCCATAAATCTCTGTATCGATTGGGGTAATACCCAAATTAAAGCTGCAATATTTGACGGTGAACTGTTGCACAAGCAATTTGTTTTTACAGAAGATACCCTGCTGGAACAAGTATCGGGTATCATTGATACTTACAAGCCTGTCAAGGCGATCCTTTGCGCAGTAGCTGGGAATACCGAAGAACTGGAAATGCTGCTGAAACAAGCGATAAAATCTGTTATCAGGCTGGATGGTAATACGCGGTTGCCGTTCAATAACGCCTATCACTCCACTGATACACTGGGGGCAGACCGGATAGCGCTGGCCTGTGGCGCTCATGCCGCCTACCCGGATAAGAATAACCTGGTAGTGAGCCTGGGCACCTGTGCCACTTACAACCTGATGCAGAAAAATAAGACGTTCAGGGGTGGCGCTATATCGCCCGGCATGCATATGCGGCTGAAAGCCATGCACTCATTTACAGATAAGTTGCCGGAGGTAGGAACCAATGTGGAACTGATTTTGCTGGGTTACGACACACCTACCTGCATGCTCAGTGGCGCCGTATTTGGCATGGCTGCTGAGATAGACGGCATGATAAAAGCCTACGAGAGCCAATATCCTGATTTTAACGCCATATTAACGGGCGGGGATGCCCCATACTTTGCGAGCAAACTTAAAAGTAAGATATTTGCCGACCCCGACTTATTGTTGAAGGGATTGAATTTAATTTTAAACTATAATGTCTCATTCCCACGCTAAGTATTTAGTAGTTGTTTTGTTTTTTTTAGGTGGGAGTGCATTGGCCCAGACGGGGGCAACCAGCAATCCAACAAACGGGCGTGAAAATAATCCTTATTCTAAGTTTGGTATCGGGGAACTTTGGAACAGCAACAATACGGTGCTTAGGGGTATGGCCAATACCACCTCGGCTTATGAGAACCCATATGAGGTGAATTCTGACAACCCTGCTTCTTATTCTTTTTTGCAGCGTACTACTTTTGAGGCCGGAGCAATGGGCAGCACCAGAACTATAAACGGAGCAGGCGAGACGTATACATCAGGTACGGCTACTATCGCCTATCTGAACATAGGTATACCAGTGACTAAAAATTCAGGCCTGTGTTTCGGTTTCAAGCCTTATTCGAAGATATATTATAACATGGCTGATTCTGCCTCATCATCACCCATCGGCCAGTATGCACGGTCGTATTTCGGAGAAGGCACGATCAACTATGCTTACCTGGGCTATGCTGCCAAATACAAAGGACTGAGCATTGGCGTTAACGGTGGTTATATGTTTGGCAACCTGGTAGCTACTACTGCTGTACTCCCCATAGATACCGCTGCAACCAACAGATCCTATGCTACAGAGTTTGCCAATTATAACCGTATAGGCGGGCTGTACTGGAAAGCCGGGATCATGTACGAAACAAAGATAGACTCTGACTACACGCTGCGTATAGGTGGAACATTTACCATGCAGCAGAACCTCTCTGAGCAGTTAAATTCGTTCCAGATCAGTACATTCAATTTCGGTGATACGCTGGTTAATGATACGGCGGCAACTAATAATGGACAGCGCGGCAAACTGCGGTTGCCCATGTCGTACAGCATAGGTGTGATGCTGGCAAAAAATGATAAATGGGGCCTGGCCGTAGACTATACCGCTACGAAATGGAGCGGTTTTGGCAGTACGCCCGATTCTACTCTTACATCTGGTATAGGCAGCGCGTCTTATAAAATAAGTGTGGGCGGTGAGTATACGCCCAATTTCAATGACATCCGTAAATACTCTGCGAGAATCACGTATCGCGCCGGGCTGTATTACGGCCATGATTATCTGCAGATAAATAATACCAACATACCGTACTATGGCATCACCGCCGGCGCCAGCCTGCCGTTCAGGCGGTCGGTATCTCACCTGCACACTTCGATAGATGTGGGGCGTTTAGGCATGACCACTAACGGCCTGATACAGGAAACCTATATACGGTTCACAGTAGGCGTATCGTTTAATGACAGGTGGTTCATACCACGTAAGTATGATTAGCAGCAAAACCAGATATTGTTTGAGATCAATAACCCGGATGTTCATTCCGGGTGTTTTGTTTTGCACCATCTGTGCCTGCAAAAATGATATGAACGAGATCAAGGCGCTCACCGGTACCAGTGGCAGACAGGAAGACGTAGCCGAAGATGTGACCATCATCAACAGCAAGAATGGTAAAATAACCATGAAGGCCTTTGCCCACGAATTTGTAAGGAACTCTGCGGCAAAACCGGCATATATAGATATGAACGGTAAGCTGAAAGCCGAATTCTACAACGACAGCGGTATCATAGAGAGTGTACTTACAGCTGACTCATCGCGGTATTATGAAGCAGAGGGCAATGTGCTGGTATGGGACAGCGTAGTTATAGTGAGCAAAAAAGGAGACAAGCTGGCCACTTCTGAACTGGTATGGAATGCTACGATCCAGAAGTTCTTTACAGAGAAACCGGTGACCATAACCACACCTACCGAAGTGATACATGGCACAGGCATGGAGGCAAACAGCGATTTCACCTGGTACCAGATCACACATCCGAACGGTACTGTGCAGGTGAACAAGGGGGAAGTGCCTCAATAAGGAACGTTGACGTCCCTAAGGCTTACTTGCCGATAGAAAACAGGAACGTGGCGCCTTCGCCCACCTCAGATTTTACCTTTATAGCCCCGCATAGTTTCTCGACCAGTCTCTTTACTACCGACAATCCAATACCAGTACCGGCCTTGTCATTTTTGTCGAGGATGGTGAACAGGTTGAACACTTTTTCCTTGTCGGCCTCCGGAATACCTTTGCCATTATCCTTTATCTCGAATACGAACTTGGTGCTTTGCTCCTTGTACAGAATATCGATACGGATATGAGGCTTGTCGTTGTGCCGGATGGCGTTCTGTAGCAGGTTGAGGAATATCTGCTTTAGAGCGATCCTTGAAGTGTATATAGTGCTTTCGTCTTTCGGGTAGTTGATGGTGCAATGAGTGGGGATATTGATCAATTCTATCGTTTCCCCGATCAATCCGGGTATGCTTACCTGTTCCTTATCGGTGACCAGCAACTGTGAAGAGCGGGAATAACTGAGTATACCACTCACAAGGTCTGACAACTGGAAAGCAGCCGCATTGAGATAGTGTATGTATTCATTTCCTTCATTGTCGAGCTGGGAGCCATACGTATCTTTGAGCAGGTGGCTGATGGATATAATGTTATTCAGCGGGCTTTTGAGGTCGTGCGACGCGATAGTGGAGAAATTCTCCAGGTCGGCATAAGCTCTTTTTAATTCTGCGCTCTGCTGGTCTAATTGCAATATGGTTTTTCGCAGTTCCAGTTGAGTGACCACCTGGCTGGCGAGGGACTGTAACGTTTTTACCTGCGCGTCAGTGAGCATACGCGGCTCGTGGTCCCAGACGCTTAACGTGCCTATGGCATACCCTGAGGGAGTAAACAACGGGATTCCGGCATAGAAGCGGATCTTTGGATGGCCGGTTACGAGCGGGTTATTTTTAAAGCGGCTATCTTTCGAGAGATCATTTACGATCAGCAGGTCTTGCGGGGAATTAATGGTGTGGGTGCAGAAAGCGCTGTTCCGCGATATTTCAGAGGCGTCTATCCCCTGCCGGGATTTAAACCACTGCCGGTGAGCATCTATAATGCCGACCAATGAAATAGGGGTCTGGCATATTTCAGATGCCAGGCGGGTAATATCGTCAAAATCCTTTTCGGGCAATGTGTCGAGTATGTTGTACTCATTCAATGCTTTTATCCTTTCCTGCTCATTGGCAGGCATTTCTGCGATTTCCATTTACTAGTATTTCACGGTAAAGATAGTCTCACGAAAGTGATCGGGAGATAAGTAGTTTAATATTGAGATGTTAATATAGTAAACTTTTTGTTACAGTTGCAAACCAAACTTTTGCCCAACGATATTCAGTTCGTCTATTACGCTTTGCTCTACGGGTATGCCTTCCTTTTTTCTCACTATTTCCATTTCACGCTCAGGGTCGCCGGGAATCAACACTTTGTCGTAGCCGGGGGCGGTTTTAGCGT
>JABDCE010000060.1:0-7156 GCA_013288285.1 Bacteroidota bacterium | reverse complement strand
AGTGATCCATGTGCTGTTTAAATTCTTCGGCTGGACGGAATGCATCTATTCTCATAGCTCCGAAAAAATGTCCCAGGCCCTTGCCGGGCATATCTGCCGGCATAGGCACATAGGCAGGGAATGGCGGAGCCCAGGGCCCGTAGCTGGCACCGCTCAGCACTGCTGAAAATATATCTACTATACTGCCCAGTGCATACCCTTTGTGGCTGCCATGCTCCCGGTCGCTGCCTAATGGCAGCAATACACCGCCTTTTTTTAGTTCGTTGGCATCTGTAGAGTCGCTGCCTTCCTTATCCTGTACCCAGCCTATGGGCGCTGCGGCATCTTTCCGTTGCAGCAGTTCCAGTTTTCCGTTTGCTGCGGTGGTGGTGGCGAAATCGGCCACGAAGGGTGGTTGGTTGCCGGCGGGAATAGCCACTGCAATAGGATTAGTGCCCAGCATGCGCTCAATGGAAAAAGTGGGCGCCACCAGGGCGCTGGCATTGGTCATACTCATGCCGATCATATCATGCTGCAGCGCCATCATAGCATGGTAGCCTGCAATGCCATAATGGTTGCTGTTGCGCACGCTTACCCAACCGGTGCCTGCGATCTTCGCTTTCTCAATAGCTACCTGCATAGCGAATGGCGCCACTACAAGGCCAAGCCCGGCATCGCCATCTACTACTGCTGTAGACGGAGTTTCATGAACTATTTTTATTTGTGGCGTGGGGTTCACTCTTTTGGCTTCCCACAGGCGGACATAGCCGGTGAGCCTGGCCACACCATGACTGTCTATGCCCCTGAGATCGGCAGAGAGCAGGGTGGTTGTGGCTGTGGTTGCATCTGCAATACTGCACCCCATGCCTGTAAAAACGGCATGAGTGAACCTATATAATTGATCGTAAGAAAACGATTGCTGCATACAGGTGCAAGGTAAGCCAACAGGTTAATTTACGGAAGCGATAACGGCACAGCAGATGTTAATCTTTGGCAATGAACTGCCCGTTGGTAACGGTAGTGCCATCGGCAGCGGTGAATGTAAAGTTGCCTTGTATCTTGCCTGAGGCATTGTTCAGTACATTGATCTGCCCGGAAACTGCCGGGCTACCATTGCTGCCGGTAGCTGAAGTATAGACAATAGCGCTCGCGCCGTTTGGTGCGATGCTATGAACGCCGTTTGCTGAAGAACAAACTATTTTTATTGCAGGTGTAAAGGCAGTGCCAGGTGTAAAGATGGTAGTAGTGCCTGTCATGGTCAGCGTACCGCCATCTACCGTGGCCACGATACCGGTGCCGGCTGCAGAAAAGGCAATGGAATCTATAGTGCCTGCCATACTTGGCTGGTAGTCGGTTTGTTTGTTGCAACTGCTGAAGAATACAGAGATACTTATAATAGCTATTGCAGAGAGGATCAATACTTTTTTCATTATCAATTTGAGTTATGCGGCGAAATTAATAGAAAAACTATGTTTTTTATAGCCATCGGAAGAAAAGGCTAATTTTACATCCTTATGATCAACTGGAGGACGATACTTGGATTAGTTTTTCTGCTGGCCGGTGTAAAGCAGCTTTTTACCGTACTGTCAAATCCGGCGACTGTAAAAGCAAGCATGCCGCCTATATATGCCGAGGCAGGGTGTGTGATATGGATGGGCGTGGGCGTATACCTGATCATAAAAGGAACGACCATGAAAAAAGATGAGCTTTAAATTGTTTGTTTTGTATATTATTTACCGAGTATATAATGAGGGTATAAAAACCCGCTCTTTCTGAATAATTGCCCCTTACTCCTTACCTTTGCGCCCGAATTATGGAGCTACAGATCCAGGTTATAAATAAGTCGCCGCACACACTTCCCAAATATCAGACGGCGGGCTCCAGCGGTATGGACATAACGGCATGGCTACAGGAGCCGGTAACACTGGCGCCGATGGCACGGAAATTGATACCTACGGGATTATATATGGCTATTCCGGCTGGTTTTGAGGCACAGGTGAGGCCGCGTAGCGGACTGGCCATAAAAAGAGGGCTGACACTGATAAATACTCCGGGAACAATAGATAGCGATTACAGGGGCGAGCTAATGGTGGCTATGATAAACCTGAGCCAGGAAGACCAGGTGATAGCCGATGGGGAGCGTATAGCGCAACTGATAGTATCAAAATATGAGCGGGTGGAATGGACATGTGTAGAGTTGCTTGATGATACTGCGCGTGGTGCGGGTGGGTTTGGCCACACGGGATAGTTGCCAATAGAAGTGAAGAGATTGTATTAAATACTTAGAGCTGACCTGCCAGTACATTGGCCGATCAATTTATAAAAAACGACTACTCAATATGAACATCATTATTCCAATGGCAGGCATGGGCAAGCGTATGCGCCCGCACACACTGACAACTGCAAAACCTTTACTGCCCATAGCCGGCAAGCCGGTAGTGCAGCGGCTGGTAGAAGATATAGTGGCTACCTGTGGAGAAAAGATAGAAGAAATAGCCTTTATCATAGGCCCCGGTTTTGGTAAAGATGTGGAGGCCCATCTGTGCCAGGTAGCGGAAACGCTGGGCGCGAAGGGGAAGATATGCTACCAGGAACAGCCATTGGGCACCGCGCACGCTATTTTGTGTGCGGGCGATACACTCAATGGCAATGTGTTCATTGCGTTTGCCGATACCCTGTTCAAAGCTACATTCAGCATTGATAAGAGTCGCGAAGCCATAATATGGACGCACCGTGTGGAAGACCCGCGCGCATACGGAGTGGTGAAGCTCAATGCCAACCAGGAAATAGAAGCATTTGTAGAGAAGCCAAGAGAGTTTGTTTCGGACCTGGCCATTATTGGTGTCTACTATTTTAAAGATGGCAATGGATTGAAGAAAGAACTGCAGCGCCTGATAGATGAGAACATACTGCTGAAAGGCGAATACCAGATCACTGATGCTATGGAGCACATGCTGGAAACAGGTGTAAAGTTCTATACCGGGCAGGTAGAGGAGTGGCTGGATTGTGGCAACAAGGATGCCTTCGTTTTTTCGAACCAGAGGGTACTGGAGTTTAAGAAAGATACTGAACAACTGACAGACAAGTCTGCGGTTATAGAGCAATCGGTAATTATACCGCCCTGCTACATAGGCGCCGGGGTGGTGGTTAAAAACTCGGTGATAGGGCCTTATGTATCGCTGGAAAAAGGCGTGGTGGTGGAAGACTCCCGTATAAAAAACTCTATAATTCAGGCGGAATGTATTGTTAAAAACGCGCAACTAAGCGATTCTATGTTAGGGAAAAACGTAACTTACATAGAGAAACCGGGTGAAGTAAGCCTTGGAGACTATTCGACACAAATATGAGGCATCCCCTTTTTATATACTTATGCCTGTTATTCTGTACCGCGGTTGCTGTTCCACGCGGTTACGCCCAGAAAGACCAGATGGATACCATAGAAACGTCAAAGGCCGGAAAAAACGCCCTTGCCGACCAACTGTACTTTGAGGCCATTAAATCTAAAATGCGTGGAGACGACAAGCAGGCCACTGCCTTGCTGGAGCAGTACGTGGAAAAACGGCAGGATGTGCCGGCCGCATACTACGACCTGTCGAAGTTGAGCTACCGCAGTAAGAACCTGGAAAGGGCGGAAGAATACATAAAAAAAGCGCTGGCGCTGGACAAGACCAATAAGTGGTATAAGGAGCAATATGCTTCTATACTGGCCGATAAAGGCTCATTCCTGGAAGCGGCGAATATAATGGCTGAATTGTCCAAAACGGAATTGGAAGACCCGGTGTACCTGGTGGCTGCAGCGGAGTATTATGAGCACGCAAAAAAATATGCCGAAGCGATCACCTACCTGGACAAGGCAATAGCGCAGGATGATGAGGATGATGAACTGCAGATGCGTAAGATGCAGCTATACCTGAACATGAATAATGTGGATAAGGCTGCCGGTGTGGTAGAAGCAATGATAAAGCAAGACCCGCGCAATGGCAAGTACTACAAACTGCTGGGTGAGCTTTATGATAATAATAAATTCCCTACCAAGGCGGGCGAGGTATACGAAAGGGCGAGGAAGACCATTCCTGATGACCCATCAATAGAACTGGGAATTGCAGAGCATTTTCTGAAGGTGGGCGACTCGGCGGCTTATGTGGCCTACGTGAAAAAAGTGATCGTAAATAATGAGCTGGATTCTGAGACACAACTGGAACTGTTGAAGTCTTATATACAGACGTTGCCCAATGATTCGGTTTCCGGGGCGCAAGGCTTGCCGCTGATCAGGCAGTTGGCGATTCAGCACCCGGCAGATCCTGAAGTGTTGGGGTTTTATGGCGCATTCCTAGAAGCTAATAACCAAAATGACAGCGCAGTGATACTGTATAAAAAGGCGCTGGCTATAAAGCCTTCCGATTTCAATATGTGGGGTAAGCTGCTCAACGCATCGACAGATAAAGCACATGCCGATTCGCTGATAAAATACAGTGAGCGCGCAGCGCGGCTGTTTCCCAACCAGGGCATAGTGCAGTATTACAATGGCATAGGGCATCTGAACAAAAAGGAATATAGTGCGGCTATCAAGTCAATCAACCGTGCAATAGACCTGGCTCCGGATAATGATAAGGAAACAACTGTACTGATGCTGAGCACGCTGGCGGATGTATATCACTCCAATAAGCAGGACGACCTCTCTGATAAAACGTTTGAGAAAGCGATAGCTTTAGCTCCTGATGATCCATCCCTGTTGAATAACTACAGTTATTATCTTTCAGAGCGTGGCCAGAAGCTGGATGAAGCAGAACAGATGTCCAAGCGGTCGCTGACGATAAGGCCGGGCGAAGCTACATTCCTGGATACCTATGGCTGGATACAATACAAGAAGGGTAACTATGCCAAGGCGCAGGAATTTATACAAAGGGCAATAGACTTATCTGGCGCGAAAGCCGATGCCACACTCTATAATCATATAGGCGATGTATGGTACAAACTGAATGACAAGATTAAGGCTGTAGAGAACTGGAAAAAGTCGAAGGAAAAGGGCGCGGATGACCCGCAAATAGATAAAAAAATAAGTGAAGGGAAGCTGTATGAATAGATAATTATCCCTGGTAGTATTCTTATTGGTCGCTGTGTATTTGCCATCGTGCAAAATGCTGCATCTTGGCGGGCATAGAAAAACAAAAACGGTGGACACTGCGCAGATAGCCCGGATGGACAGCGCTGCGCGGGTGGCAATTGCTCTTCCGGCTGATACGGCGCGGCTGCATGACTCTGTGGTTTCATCGCGGGAAAAGATGCAGAAACAACAACTGATAGCCCGCATCACGCCTTTGTTTGCCAACCATATTGAGTACAAAACATTTTCCGGCAAGGCGCGCGTACATATAGAGACGCCCGATGGTGGTAATGATTTCGCAGCACACTTCCGCATAAGAAAGGATAGCGTGATATGGGTAAGCGTGAACCTGGCTGGGATACCGGTGGCCCGTGTGTTTGTAACCCAGGACAGCATATTTATGCTCGATTACTATCACAAAGAAGCCAAGTGTGTGCCGCTGAGCCAGATAGCCAAAATACTGCCTACTGAGGTGAGTTTCAAGTCGCTGCAAAACCTGGTGCTTGGCGAGCCGTTGACAGGGGGTGTTATTACTGATGCGGAGGAGGCGGGAGATTCTATTACCCTGCAGGCTGAGGATAGCAGTTATATACAACGCATTGTGTACAACACCAAAGACAGCACCATGCGCAATGAACATGTGGAAACCAGCAAGCCTCATGGCCCTATAGCCTATTCAGGGTTCAGCAACTACGAGATAGATAATGGCCGGAGAATATCGGCCAACAGGGAAGTAAATGTGATCAATAATAATGCCGTCTATATTCTTGAAATGTATTTCTCCAAAATAGATTTTGATGAACCTCTGGACTACCCGTTCAATATTCCTAAGAGTTACAGGTAATTTGTGGGCGATGGCGGCGGTTATTTTAAGAAATATTCTATAACTGTTTTTAGTCAGGTGGAAGTAATTTAACAATCATTACATTCGATTATTATTTAGCTTTATTAAAAAGATACCAATGGAAGCGCAAACAGCAACAATACAGGGCGGCGGTTTTCTGATACATACTTCAACTCCCGAACAAACATATACACCGGAAGATTTTACCGAGGAGCAGCGCATGATCATACAGATGTGCAATGAGTTCCTGGATAAAGAAGTACTGCCATTTCTGAAAGAGATAGACGACAGGCAGGAAGGGTTGATGCCATCATTGCTGGATAAGGCAGGCGCACTTGGTCTGTTGGGAGCAGCTTTCCCGGAGCAGTATGGCGGGCTGGGGAAAGATTTTGTAACAGCTACATTAGTGAACGAATGCCTGGGTGGCGGCCACTCCTTTGCGGTAGCTATGGCAGCACATAATGGTATCGGGTCATTACCCATATTGTATTTTGGTACAGAGGCACAGAAGCAAAAGTATATACCCAAACTTGCGAGTGGCGAAATGAAGGGCGCGTACGCGCTCACAGAGCCGGGTTCTGGCTCCGATGCACTTGCAGCGAAGACCACTGCCACATTATCTGCTGACGGCAATAGCTATGCCATCAACGGACAGAAAATATGGATCACCAACGCTGGTTTTGCCGATGTGTTTACTGTTTTTGCAAAGATAGACGGCGATAAATTCAGCGCTTTTATAGTAGACAGAGGTACTCCGGGACTTAGCTTTGGTGAAGAAGAGCATAAGATGGGTATCAAGGGATCGAGCACCCGCCAATTGTTTTTTGAGAACTGCGTGGTACCAAAGGAAAACCTGCTTGGCGAGATAGGCAAGGGGCATATCATTGCCTTCAATATATTGAACATAGGCAGGCTCAAACTGTGTGCTGCGGCTTCGGGAGGCGCAAAGCTGGCCCTGCAGGCTACCGTTAGCTACGCCAAAACACGGGAACAATTCAAAGTGCCTATAGCCAGCTTCGGCGCTATACAGCACAAACTGGCAGAAATGACGATACGGTTATTTGCTGCTGAAACTGCTTTGTTTCGCACGGCAGAATGGATAGACCTGAAAGAGCATGAACTGGCCAGCGATGGAAAACATGCCAACGCCCTGCTGGGTGCGGCTGAAGAATATGCCATCGAATGTGCTATGCTGAAGGTGCTGGGTTCTGAAGCCCTGGACTATGTGG
>JABDCE010000059.1 GCA_013288285.1 Bacteroidota bacterium | reverse complement strand
GCTACCCGTGCCATGAAACCGGCTACTGTAGAGACCGGCGCTACAGTGCAGGTGCCGCTCTTTGTTAATGAAGGCGAGCTGATAAAAATAGACTCCAAAACAGGTGCTTATATAGAAAGAGTGAAGGCATAAATATTCATTTTAACCAAAACTTATTTCATGGAATACAAACAGATACAGGAACTGATAAAAACCATCAACAAGTCAAATATCAGTGAACTGAGCATCGAAGAAGGTGACTTCAAGATCACCATCAGGCAGGAACTGGCGCAACAGACTCAATATGTAGCCATGCCGCAGCAAATGCAGATGCCAATGCCACAACAGGCACCGCAACAGGCGCTCTCTGCTCCCCAGTCTTCTGCGCCTGCTGCTGAAAAGCCAGCTGCACCTGCAGCAGCAGCCAGCAATGCAGTTACCATTAAATCACCCATGATAGGTACTTTTTATCGCAGCCCGTCTCCCGACAAACCGGTGTTTGTAAATGTGGGTGACGAAGTGAAGGCTGGACAGGTACTTTGCATCATCGAAGCAATGAAATTGTTCAACGAAATAGAAAGTGAAGTAAGTGGTCGTCTGGTAAAGGTAATAGCAGACGATTCATCGCCTGTAGAATACGATCAGCCTTTATTCCTGGTTGAACCGATTTAATAAATAGTGACTCAATTCGGTAATTTGGCAATTCCAGCTTTAACACTGGTTGTCGAATTACCGAATTGTAGGATTATACAACACCTAAATCATAGCAAGTGTTTAAAAAAATATTAATAGCAAACAGGGGGGAGATCGCACTACGTATCATCCGTACATGTCGTGAAATGGGCATTCGTACCGTAGCAGTTTATTCTACTGCGGATAAAGACAGCCTGCATGTACGTTTTGCAGATGAAGCCGTATGTATAGGCAAAGCACAAAGCAGCGATTCTTACCTGAATATACAGCACATAATGGCTGCAGCTGAAATAACCAATGCCGACGCTATTCATCCTGGCTATGGTTTCCTGGCAGAGAATGCCAATTTCGCCGAAATATGCGCCCAGTACAACATTAAATTCATTGGCCCTACTCCGCAAATGATCCGCTCTATGGGCGATAAGATCACTGCCAAAGAAACGATGATAAAAGCCGGTGTACCGGTTATTCCCGGCTCAGAGGGCCTGCTGGAAAGTGTAGCTGAAGCACGGCAACTGGCCAAAGACATGGGTTACCCTGTTATTATAAAAGCTACCGCCGGTGGTGGTGGGAAAGGTATGCGGGTAGTTTGGGAAGACGCTGAAATAGAACATGCTTACAATACAGCCAAAATAGAGGCTGGCGCATCATTTAAGAATGATGGCATCTACATGGAGAAATTCGTCGAAGAGCCGCGCCATATTGAAATACAGGTAGCCGGCGATCAGTTCGGCACCGTTTGCCACCTCAGCGAACGTGACTGTTCAATACAACGCAGGCATCAGAAATTGGTAGAAGAATCTCCCTCTCCTTTTATGACGCCCGAACTACGCGAAAAAATGGGTGCAGCAGCAGTTAAAGCAGCTTCTGCTATCAATTATGAAAGCGTCGGCACAGTAGAATTTCTTGTCGACAAGCACCGCAACTTCTACTTTATGGAAATGAATACGCGTATCCAGGTAGAACATGGTGTAACCGAAGAAGTAATCAGCTACGACCTGGTGAAAGAGCAGATAAAGATCGCCGCCGGCGTGCCTATCAGCGGTCGCAATTATGAACCGAAGATACACGCCATCGAATGTCGTATCAATGCCGAAGACCCATATAATGACTTCCGCCCATGCCCCGGCAGGATCACCACCCTTCATACACCGGGCGGCCATGGCGTTCGGGTAGATTCACATATATATGCGGGTTATACTATACCTCCTTATTACGACTCCATGATCGCAAAAGTGATAGCCGTAGCCCAGACACGGGAAGAGGCTATAAACACCATGGAACGTGCACTCAGCGAATATGTGATCGAAGGCGTAAAGACAACAATACCCTTTCACATGCAGCTAATGAAGAACGAAGAATTCAGAAAAGGAAATTTTACTACAAAATTTATCGAAAGTTTTAAGCTGGTTTAACGATTTATTAATATCTTTGCAGAAAACGAAGTGTTTTTTACAGTAATTACTGTTTTCCGGTAAATATATTATTTTTCACCTTTAAGAACCAGTAGCAGAATGAACAGTGAATATTTTCTTACCAGTGACAGGATCGGTTTCAGAACATGGTCTTTAGATGACATGGACCACGCTATGCAACTGTGGGGCAATGAGGACGTAACGAAATATATTGGCGGGCCGTTCACGCTGGCACAGGTACACAGCAAACTTTCCCTCGAGAAAAAAATATTGCGCCAGCACAAAGTGCAGCAGTGGCCTATATTCAATCTGAAGACCAACGAATTTATTGGTAGTTGCGGGCTACGTCCTTACAAACCAAATGAAGGCATTTTCGAGATCGGCGCGCACATCAAAAAAGACTTATGGCAGCAGGGCTATGCTTTAGAGTCAGCACAATCCGTAATCGAATACTCTTTTAGCAATCTGAAGGTCAACGCGCTTTTTGCAGGCCATAACCCGGAGCATCATACTTCCAAAAGACTCCTCCATAAATTAGGGTTCAAGTATACTCATGATGAATATTATGAGCCTACAGGTCTGCACC
Source organism: Bacteroidota bacterium (assembly GCA_013288285.1). Lineage (GTDB taxonomy): Bacteria > Bacteroidota > Bacteroidia > Chitinophagales > Chitinophagaceae > Nemorincola. The sequence goes on along the minus strand of JABDCE010000059.1, from coordinate 10,454 downwards.
ACCCTTCTTATATTCTGAGCAAATAAACTCACGAAAGGTTTATAGTTAATGAAGCCATCTCGTTCAGCGAGATGGCTTCATTGTTATGCGGAACCCATGACAGAAGGGGCTTTAACGCTATCTATTGTACAGCAGGGGTCCATCACTGGCTTTCCCACCTTATACTCCTCAAATGCACTATCAAATGTGTTGTGATACTCTTTCACCAGTTTTGAAATTGCGTTCAGGTAATTCTGGTCAAACACATCCCGTTTATTCAAACCTACATATTTCGATTGCGCCTTTTGCAGCGAATTGAGAAACTTTACATAGCCGTAGAACGATACTCCATAGCTGGCATAGCTGGCATCCAGGTCACCTATGTTTTTCAGGTAATTATTATACACGTCCATAGAGAAAGGGATCAGCGGCATCTGCGTATTCTTGTCCCTGATACATTCGGCCCACCAAATCCTGTGCAAACACAACACATGCAGCAACCTGGATATTTCGGCGAGGATCACTTTGTTTATGGTATCCGTTTCGTCTTTTTTCCGTACACGATACTGCACATACGCGAAAACAATTGTTAACACAGCAGCAACGACGGTGCCATCTATCAAGTTGTCCATATTTGGTCCATATTTTAAAGTTTACAATAATACTATTGTTCTTATTCACAAGGTATAAAATATCAAATACAAAGTCTGTTTACCAACAAGAAAATCAAGGCAATAAACACTTTATACACTTTAGAGATATTCACATGCAAATAATAAATAAAAATCATTAAAATAATGTTATATTTGGGATACTATCGTAATAAGAATATAAACCCTTCAAAATTTTAAAAGCATGAGAAAACTTTTATTTTTCCTATCGTTTATTGTGGTTGCAAATATTGGCTACTGCCAAACACTGAGCAGCTATACCTTTAATGCTTTCAGTTGTCAGTACGACTCCCTGACAACCACCTTTCAAACATTGTCCGGTGGCACTCCCGGTGGTGGTGGCTCTTATGACGATTGCTATTACAACAGCATCCCCATTGGTTTCAGTTTCGATTACTGCGGCACATATTATACCTCTCTGTCCGCATCATCAAACTGTTGGGTGGTTATGGGGCAGACACTGCCCTTCTCCTCTTCCCTTGTTGTGAACACCTACGATGATGACCTGGCAAATACTACTTATACAGCAGGTATTGGAGGTTTTAATTTGCCGCGTCCTATCATCGCTCCGCTATGGATCGATGTGGTGACTACCGGCCCCAATCTGCGTTATGCCACCCTCGGCACGGCGCCAAACAGAAAATTTGTATTGGAATGGTCAAACTGTGGCTTCTATAACTTCAGTGGCAGCTACCCGCCCCATATAAGTGTTGAGCTCATTTTATATGAGTCTTCCAATATCATTGACTTCGCCTACAACTTTATTTCTTCCGGCGCTTCCAATACAGGCCGCGAGGCAATAGGCATTACAGATGGTTCCGGTGCCTATGCAGTTACCGGTGCCCAAAACTACTGGTCGCTAAATAACGCCAGTTCGGCACCTACGCCCAGTATGACCACTAATACCACCAGCATTTCTACACTGCCTGCATCAAACCAGGTATACCGTTGGTCATTCGAATGTTACGGCATATCAGTAGGTACTATTGTCCCCAGCATTTCAAATGGATGTACCAGTTATTCCTCTACGCTTAATCTGGATGGCTGCAATACTTCAAGCGGGTATGGCATCAGCTACAAATGGCAGTCATCGCCAGATAGTCTTAGTTGGACAACAGTATCAGGCGCCACTATTGACAGCTATGTCACTACAGTTACCGCCAACATCTACTACCGCTGCATAGTTACCTGCTTCAACAGCGGATTTAGCGATACCAGCGCCGGAGTGTTACTACAGCTCAACACCCCACCGGGAAGTATCAGTGGGCCAACGATAGTTTGTGCCGGATCGACCATAGCATTGACCGACCCAACCACCGGTGGTACATGGAGTAGCGCGGCTACTACTATTGCAACAGTCGGAAGTGGAACCGGGGTCGTCACGGGTGTGTCGGCCGGTAGTACCGTGATTACTTATCTGTTACCTACTGGTTGTTATTCCACTTATGCCATTACAGTAAACCCTACGCCTGCCACTATAGGCGGCATAAAGACAGTTTGCACTGGCTACACTACCACACTCACGGAAACACTTACAGGTGGTACCTGGAGCTCCAGTAATTCTTCTATAGCATCGGTAGGAACAACAGGCATTGTAACCGGCAACAATCCCGGCACAGCCAACATCACTTATTCGCTCGGCACAACATTGGTTTGCACAGCTATTGCAACAGTGACTGTCAGTCCAACTCCTTCGCCCATCACTGGTACGCCCATCATGTGCGTTGGGTTGTCGGTCTCATTAAGTGACCCCACAGGAGGCGGCACATGGACAAGTACTGTCAGCACAGTAGCCACAGTTGGCTCATCTTCAGGAGTGGTCACCGGCATAGCTGGCGGCACTTCTCTTATCTCTTATACAGAGAGCACAGGATGTGCCGCAGTGGTGACAGCGACCGTGAACACATTACCTTCGACAATAACAGGATTGTCCACTTTGTGTGTCGGCACGACCACGCCACTATTCGATCTGGGAACAGGTACATGGAGCAGCAGCAATACAAGTGTTGCCACCGTTGGCTCTACCGGAATTGTAAGTGGGATAACGGCCGGAACAGCAACTATTACATACACATTACCTACCGGTTGTATAGCCACTATGCCTATAACCGTATTGCCAAACCCACCTGCCATTACAGGAACGACAACAATCTGTGAGGGCAATACCTCTGTATTAAGCGATGCCATATCCCCCGGCACCTGGACAAGCAGCAATTACTCGGTCGCAAATATTAGCAGTATCACGGGCAGTACTGGCCTGCTTTCCGGGATAACAGGAGGTACGGCCACGATCACTTACTACATACCCACGGGCTGTTATACAACTGTACCGGTTACCATTAACCCTACCCCAGCTACCATTGCCGGCAACACACATGTATGTGTAGGCAACACTTCAGTATTAAGCGATGCGATGACAGGCGGCACCTGGACCAGCAGCAATTCTGCCGTTGCCGGCATAGGATCAACAACCGGTCTCGTAAACGGTATAACACCCGGCACATCAACAATAACCTATCAATTGCCGACAGGTTGTTTCATCACTACATTGGTCACTGTAAATCCGCTGCCATTAGCTATTACAGGCCCTACTACTGTCTGCGCCGGTGCAAATATTTTACTCAGCGACCCAACAATCGGAGGTGTCTGGACCAGCAGTAATTCTGCGGTGGCAGCGGTAATATCCGGCGGCCTCATATCCGGTATCGCCATGGGTTCAGCTACTATCACTTACACCATATTCTCTACCGGGTGTTTTACCACTACCACCATCACCGTTTCTTCTGCACCAGGGCCTATTACCGGAACTACCAGTATATGTGTAGGTGGCACTACTACGCTCAGCAATAGCATTGGCGGCGGCACCTGGACAAGCAGTAATACCACTGTTGCATCAGCAGGCTTTACAACAGGTGTGATAACCGGCTTGACCGGAGGCACCACTACTATCACTTATTCACTGGGTGGCACATGTAAATCCACCATCATTGTATCTGTCTCCCCCTCACCGACAATAAGCGGAGGTACAGTACCCTTTTGTCCGGGAGCCACAATTGTGCTTACGGGCTCAGGTGGCGGCTTGTGGAGCACTACCTATAGCACCGCTAGTGTAGGGTTAACAACAGGCGTTGTTACAGGGCTATCCAGCGGCACAGCCGTTATCACTTACACTTCTTTTTTCACCACTTGCATGGGCTTGAAAACAGTAACTATCAGTCCGCTGCCACCAGCTATTACCGGTGTTACTACCGTATGCATTGGTGGTACTACCACTCTGAGCGATCCTGCCACCGGTGGTGTATGGAGCAGCAGTAACACATTAATAGCCACAATTGGTACGTCGTCCGGCTTTGTAACAGGGATTGCCGGAGGCACAGTAAACATTACCTACAAATCGTTAAGCACAGGCTGCGCAATAACTACAACACTAACAGTAACGCCGGCGCCACCTGCCATAGGTGGCACTACAGCCGCATGTATAGGCGCCACGACCACGCTTAGCGATGCCACAAGCGGCGGCACATGGAGCAGCAGCGCCACCACAATCGCAACTATAGGACTTTCTACCGGGCTGGTGACAGGCGTAGCAGCAGGAACGACCACAATCACCTACATACCTCCTTCAGGTTGCCCGGTTACTACCACAGTAACCATAAACCCGTTCCCTTCTTCAATATCAGGCATTACTACATTGTGCATAGGAGCCACGTCTGTACTCACAAATACCGGAGGCGGCACTTGGAGCAGCAGCAACACTACTGTTGCTACAATTGGTTTAAGTACCGGCCTGGTCACCGGCATCGCCCTTGGTACAGCAACAGTTACTTACACCTTGCCTACCGGCTGTATCATTACCACCCCGGTCACCATCAGCCCAACACCACGGACTATCAGTGGTTCTGTGAATGTATGTACCGGCACTACTACTATTTTGAGCGATGCAATAACCGGCGGCACCTGGACCAGTTCTAATACAGCCGTTGCTACCATTGGGTTTACCTCCGGCCTCGTTACCGGCGTCAGCCCCGGCACCACACTCATCACTTATTCCCTCGGAACCGGCTGCACCACTACTACAACTGTAATCGTCGGTTCAGGCCCTTCGCCCATCACCGGCACCACCATTATTTGCATAAGTAACAGCACCTCACTTTCCAGCACTACCCTGGGTGGCATCTGGTCGAGCAGCAATACCTCCGTCGCTACTATAGGTATCACAACCGGCACTGCTACAGGTATTGCTGCCGGCACCACAACAATTACATATACCAAAGGTTGTATCACCATCACAACGCTGATCGTAAGTCCTACACCGGTTACGATCGCAGGCGCATCAAATGTCTGCCAGGGATCTGGCATTACACTCAGCGATGCGGTAACAGGTGGGACATGGACAAGTAGTGCTACTACGGTCGCCACAATTGGATTTACATCAGGCTCTGTACTCGGGCTTACCCCAGGGACCACCCTAATCACGTATTCATTAGGTTCCGGCTGCGCGGTCAACAAATTGATTACTGTTAATCCTGTAGCCCCAATAACGGGCGTCACTTCCATTTGCACCGGGCTTACCACTGCACTGAGCAATTCTGTAGTTGGTGGAACATGGAGCAGCAGCAATACGCTCGTCGCCACTGTAGGTTTAACGTCAGGCATAGTCACAGGCGTAGCACCCGGCATCATCGCTATTGTTTACACTACTCCTGCCGGCTGCACCTCAACCACAGGGATAACTGTGAATTCAGTACCACTCGCTATAACAGGCGTTATGAAGGTTTGCGCCGGTCAGACAACAAGTCTGAGTGATGCTACATTCGGCGGTACCTGGACAAGTGGTAGCACCACCATCGCCACTATAGGTCTTACTTCCGGTATTGTGTCCGGCATCAGTGCGGGAACATCCATCATCACTTACTCTCTGGGATCAGGTTGCACGGTCTATACTACGGTCACCGTCAATCCATCAGCCGCTATAATAACTGGCACAGGCAACCTGTGTGCTGGTGCTGCAATAACTTTAAGTAATTCAGTCAGTGGTGGTGCATGGAGTAGCAGCAACACTACAGTAGCAACCATTGGCATTACCGGCGGTTTGGTTACCGGCGTATCAGCAGGCACAGCTATCATGTCTTATACGCTGCCTGCAGGTTGCGTGGCTACAAAAGTCATTACCATCAATCCGTTACCCGCCCCGGTTACTGGCAGCCCTACGGTATGTGTAGGACAAACAACTGCGCTCAGCAGTTCACCCGGCGGCGGCACATGGAGCGGTACACCTCCTTCTGTTGCATCCATAGGCCTTACCTCTGGTGTTGTTTCAGCTACAGCTCCCGGAGTATTTAGTTGTGTGTATACGGTGGCCGGGTGTACGGTGGCAGCAACAGTAACGGTCGTGGCATCTCCTGCTCCCATAACAGGAACTACTACAGCATGCGTGGGCAATACCATTACTTTAAGCGATGCCGTTACTGGCGGCATCTGGAGCAGCGGCAATACTACCCTGGCTACTATCGGTGCGGGTTCCGGCATACTTTCGCCGATAACTTCCGGCACACTGCTTGTTAACTATACAATGGGCACCGGCTGCACCACGTACACAACGGTCATAGTAAACCCTATATCACCCATCACTGGCAGCAGCAACGTATGCCAGGGACAGGCCACCATGCTCATTGACACTACCCTCGGCGGCGCATGGAGCAGCAGCAATACTGCCATAGCCACAGTAGGCATTGGCACAGGCATAGTTACCGGAGTATTACCGGGTGCTGTTACAATAACCTACACTACGCCAAAAGGATGCACTGCTACTTACTCAATGACAGTCATTCCTGCGCCACCGGCTATAAAAGGCAATGTACCCGTCTGCCTCGGACAGTCAATCATATTAAGTGATCCTGCCATCGGCGGAACATGGAATTCAGGAAACACAGTTATTGCTACCATCGCATTATCTACCGGTGTACTTACCGGGGCCGCCAGCGGTACTGTGCTCATCAGCTACACATTGGGAGGCTGTCCTTCTGTAGTTACAGCAACGGTCAACCCATTACCATCCATACTCCCCGGCCCCACAGATGTTTGCGTTGGCTCTACCATCACATTAGCCGGCTCAGGCAGTGGCCTGTGGAATAGTGGCGGCACGTTGGTTGCTTCCGTCGGTGCCACATCCGGAGTAGTTACAGGAAACAGGCCCGGCACTGCTACTATCACTTATACTGCCACTACCGGGTGTGTCACATCTGCCGTGGTCACAGTTCATGCATTACCTTCCGGCATTATAGGAGCCTCTAATCTATGCATAGGTGCGATAACCAACTTATCCGATGCTTCTCCCGGCGGCTTGTGGAGCAGCAGCAATACCACAGTGGCAATTGTTAACTCCATTTCAGGTGATGTGATGGGTGTTAAAGCCGGCACATCAACCATATTGTACACGGTAGCTGCAGGCTGCTCCGCCAACATTACTGTCACCGTAAATACAACCCCGTTGCCCATATCCGGCGGCCCTGACGTATGCGTTGGTGCGCAGATAACATTAACAGACCCAGGTAGCGGCATATGGACAAGCAGCAACACTACTGTAGCCACTATCGGCCTTACTTCAGGTGTTGTTACCGGCAGCACAGCAGGCACCGCAATTATCAGCTACTCCCTGGGAACAGGATGTGGTGTCGCCACAGTAATAAATGTGAACCCCGTTCCCGCTGCAATAACAGGCCCCGGAGAAGTTTGTGTGGGTAATACCGTATCATTGGCTGATGCTACGCTAAGCGGAACCTGGAGCAGCGCAGCTACTTCCATTGCTACAATTGATGGCTCTGGTACCGTTACAGGTGTCACCCCCGGCACGGCGCTTATTGCCTATACGCTGGGTACAGGTTGCGCAGCCAATGTTACAATGACCGTTACGCCGCAGCCTGCATCGATCATCGGCAATACTATCGTTTGTTACGGATCCACCGTTACCTTCTCAGATGCTGTTGCAGGCGGCACATGGGCTACCAGCAACTCCGCTATCGCCACGGTCAGTAGCACGGGAGTAGTTACTGGTGTGTCACCGGGTTCAGTATCGCTTGTTTATACCATGGGTGGTGGCTGTGCCGCTTCCGTCACACTGAGCATTGTGCCATTGCCTACAACTTATATTGTTACCGGTGGTGGTAGTTATTGCGCTGGCGGGGCAGGCGTCCTGATCGGGTTGAACGGCTCTGCTACCGGTACCGACTATTTCCTTTACAAAGGTGGCAAGGTAGCTACAGGGCCGGTATCGGGTACAGGTGGTGCACTTGATTTCGGCTTGCAGAAAGTAGGTGGTGTCTACACTGTCATTGCTACTAATACCCTTACCGGCTGTAGCAACTATATGACTGGCAGCGCTACTATCACAGTACTTCCTTCAGTTATCCCTGCAATCAGTTTATCAACAGGCTTTGGAGACACCGTATGCTCAGGTGTTAAGACACTCATCACTGCTGGCATTACAGGTGGTGGCTCTACGCCTACTTACAGGTGGAACGTGAACGGCACCGACGTATCTGTTACCACCGCTTATTATTCCTTCATCCCGGCCAACGGCGATGTAGTTACCTGTACCCTTACAAGCGACTCGGCATGTGCATCACCCACCTCCGTGAGCAACTCCATAAAAATGACAGTAGTTCTGCCGCAAATGCCGTCAGCATCTCTCTCAGCATTTCCCGGAGATACAATATGTGACGGCTCGTCAGTCACAATAACCCCATTACCTGTATACGGAGGCTATGCCCCCACCTATACATGGATGGTCAATGGCTCAAAAGTCAGCACTGGCCCTACCCTCACTTACGTACCTGCTAACGGCGACATTGTAAAGGCGGACATGACCAGCAACTACTCATGCCTGGTCACAACTACGGTGCCAAGCAACAATTTAGTAATGGTCGTTGACTCTCCGCTCATACCTCATGTGATGATAACCGGCCGGCCCGGCACTTCAGTTGCTCCGGGACAATATGATACGCTCACCGCAGTGGTCACCAATGGCGGCGCCACACCATCTTATCAGTGGCTGGTCAACGGCATACCTGTCAAAAACGGCAACACCAATACATACATCAGCAATACGTTCAATAGGCAGCCCGAAGACTCTGTTACATGCGTAGTCACCAGCAGCGGACTATGTACCTATACTTCCTTTGCGTGGGTATACATATCCATTCATAACCTCGGCGTAACAACGGCACAAAATGCTGGTGGATTGACCGTATTACCTAATCCTAACAAAGGCGCATTCAATATTAAAGGTTCACTGGGCTCAACAACTGATGAGGATGTAACAATAGAAATAACAGACCTGCTTGGCCAGTCAGTTTACCGCAATACGCTTATAGCTAAAAGTGGAATTATCAATGAAAACGTAAAACTCAACAATACGCTCGCCAACGGCATGTACATACTCAGCGTTCGTTCCGGTACTGGCAACTATGTGTTCCACATCGTCATAGAAGAGTAGCAAACAAGGTCAATTGTATTTGCTCTACTCAATGTGGATAAGCCCCATTTGTATCGCGCAGACCACCAGGCCAGCCCTGGTGTTGACTTGCAATTTTTCAAACAAGGCAACTCTGAAACCAGCTACCGTCCGCTCAGAGATACCTATCTTTTCCGCGAGGTCTTTATAGGTGATGTCTAACGCACAATGCTTAAGAAACACTATCTCTCGCTCGCTCAAAGAAGGTATCACGTCAGACTGTCGGATCCGGTTATAGAAGCTACTTGATATCATTTCAGATAAATACACATCGGTTCTGTAGATAGACAATAGGGCTCGCTGCAATTCTTTTGAAGGGGAATTTTTCAGTAAATAACCGCTCGCGCCTGCTTTCAGCATTTTTATTATGGTCAGTTCATGTTTGTGCATGGTAAGGACGAGTACATTCAGGTCTGGCCAATCTTTTTTTATGGCTTCGAGTGTCGCATGCCCATCCCACACAGGCATACTTATGTCCATCACCACAATATCCGGCAACTGTTTTGCAGCCTGCAATTTTTCGAACAGGTCTTTACCATTGCTGGCTACAAAGGCCACATTAAACCCTTCAAAACCTGAAATGATCTCTTTAAGCCCGCTCAGCACTATTTCATGGTCATCCGCAATAGCCACGTTAATCACTTGCGCCATCTTCATTCGGGTTTAAGGTTAACACAATAGAACTCCCCTGCAGCGGCGCAGATTGCACCTCCAGCAGTCCATGCACATATCTCGCACGCTGAAACATGTTAAGAAATCCTAGCCCTTTCATTTCGTATATCTCGTTTTTATCAAAGCCTGTACCATTGTCTGTTATTTTCATCATAAAAGAATTTGGCCTGCTCTCCACAGTAAAAATAATGCGCGTTGCCTTTGCGTGCTTTATTGCATTCTGAATAGCCTCCTGCGCTATACGGTAAATATGCAACTCTTTTTCCGCACTCAAAGAGATTGGGCCACCATTAACAACAACATCACATGCTATGTTTTTTGAAGATCGGATGTTTTCCATTTCTTTCGTTATCGTTTCCACCAGCCCTATATGCTTTACAAAGTTACTGTTAAAAGAGTGACTTAATTTGTGCAACTCTTCAATCACGCCATCGATTATTTTCTGAGTATTGTCAATAAGTATCGTTTGTCGGGGATCAGTGGCAAGTTCTGCTATGTCATACATTTTCATCTGCGCAAAGCCTAAAACCGACTTCACATTATCATGCAGTTCTTTTGATATCTGGTCCAATATATTTTCCTGCTCTTCTATCTTTGTCGTCAGAATCTTGCTTTGATGG
>JABDCE010000058.1 GCA_013288285.1 Bacteroidota bacterium | reverse complement strand
CTCACCGCCCCATTGTGAACAAAGAAAGTAGACCGGTATCAACGCAAGCTCCCAGAATACATAGAACACCAGTGCATCGTATGCCAGGAAAACACCCATCAGCCCGGCCTGTGACAACAAGAGAAAACCATAAAAAGCGCCTGGCCGCTCCACATCTTTATTTACACTCACTATCATTACTACCAGGGTCACAATACCTGTAAGCAGGCAGAGCATACTGCTCATACCATCTGCCATCAGGCTGAACTGAGTACCCAGTATAGCGATCCAGTCATGGCTATAGGTGATAGGAGCGGTAAAGTTAGCGCCGCTTACATAGGCCGAAACAGCCAGCGTAAGCATAGAACTGATCAAAGCCAGCGATTTAGCCCCGTCGCCTTTTACGCCGAAGGACATGATGCCGGTCAATAACGGAATAAGTATAAGAAATATTAAAATCATAATCCTGACACAATATTATTTGCCGGAAGCGCACTTCGCGCCTCCTTATTTAACCCAGAAAAAACTGATTGTGAACAACATCACTATCCCCATCACCATAATAAAAATATAGAACCCTACCTGTCCGCTCTGCAGCAGCCTCAGGCGGTCGCCACCCCATCTTACTACCTTACCCACGCCATTTACAATACCATCAATGCCTCTGCGCTCAGCAAACTTATCCAGCAGGTTAGACAAGCCTTCCATAGGCCTCACTACTATCGCATCGTATATCTCGTCCACATACCACTTATTCTCCAGCACTTTTGCAAGGCCCGTATTTTCTGCAAAATTCGGCTTACGGTTCATACTCCATGCCACTAAGATCATCAATACTGCCACCGCGGTAGAGATACCCATTAATGCCCATTCAGTTCCGGGCGCCAGGTGGTGTTCACCAAAGTTGGTTACAACAGGGCTCAGGTAAGCCGCTATTGCATTGTGCTCGCTCATCACTTCCGGCAGGCCCACATATCCGCCTACTGTTGACAGGATAGCCAGCACTATTAAAGGAATGGTCATTGCCGACGGACTTTCGTGCAGGTGATGCTCCTGGTCATGAGTACCACGAAATGAACCGCTGAACGTAAGGAAGTACAGGCGGAACATGTAGAAGGCGGTCATCATGGCCGCGAGTATACCCAGCACATACATTATAGGATCATGCGCGAATACATTGGCAAGAATTTCATCTTTAGAGAAAAATCCTGAGAAGCCAGGCATGCCGGATATAGCCAGGCAACCAATAAGAAAAGTGATCTGCGTGATACGCATTTTCTTTCCCAGCCCACCCATTTTACGGATGTCCTGTTCGCCGCCCATGGCATGTATCACGCTACCAGACCCGAGGAACAACAACGCTTTGAAAAAGGCATGTGTCATCACATGAAAAACTGCCGTTGTATACGCACCTACGCCTAATGCCAGGAACATAAAACCAAGTTGGCTCACGGTAGAATAGGCCAATACTTTCTTAATATCATTTTGCTTTATGGCAATGGTAGCCGCCAGTATGGCAGTGGCCAGGCCTATAATACCCACCACATGCAAGATCATAGGTGCCAGGCTGTATAATGCTCCTGAACGTGCTATCATATATATACCCGCAGTCACCATGGTTGCCGCATGTATCAGTGCAGATACCGGGGTAGGCCCCGCCATCGCATCAGGCAGCCAGGTATACAATGGTATCTGCGCACTCTTACCGGTAGCGCCAATAAAGAGACACAACGCGATCCAGTTGTAAGTAGATGAAGAAACCATAGCCTGCTGGCTATGGAGCTGTCCGAAAAACTCCTGGAACGAAAGCGTACCGAAAGAAAACAAGATCAGCAGCATACCCACCAGGAAACCCAGGTCACCAATGCGGTTCATCACAAAAGCTTTCTTTGCAGCATTGGTATAGTCGCGGTTCTTGAACCAAAAACCTATAAGCAGGTAAGAACAAAGACCCACACCTTCCCATCCGATGAACATGATGAGATAGTTAGCGCCCAATACCAGAAGTAACATAGAGAACACAAACAGGTTCAGATAGGCGAAATATTTTACCATACCCTCATCATCGTGCATATACGATGTAGAGTACACATGTATGAGGAAACCAACGCCCGTAATGATGAGCAGGAATAAAGCAGAAAGCGCATCTACCTGGAACGAGAACGGAATGTATAATTTCCCGGACTGGATGAAATCAAATAAATGAACAATGACCGGCCCCTGGAAAGAAGGTGACTTCACCTCAAAAAATATACCCAATGAGATACAGAAAGACAAAAATATAGCCACACTGCCAATAATACCACCCATTGTCTTCGGCATTCTTTTCCACAGCAGTCCATTGATCAGGAAGCCGATCAGCGGAAACAATGGCACTAAATAGACGAGTTGAGAAAAATTCCCCATTTTTATTTTTAAATTATTTTAATGTTTAAGCCTGTTCAAAATATTTATATCTACCGAATGTACTTTCCGGTACATCATCACAATTATCGCCAGCCCTACTGCTACCTCAGCAGCCGCTACCACCATAATAAAGAATACAAATAACTGTGCATCCGCATCGGCATATATCTTTGAAAATGCCACAAGCAATAAATTCACCGCATTCAGCATCAACTCTATGCACATAAATATGATTATCGCATTCCGGCGCATCAATGCCCCCATTATCCCGATAGAGAATAACAGGAGGCTTAAAAACAGGTAATGGGTAGAATTAACCGGCATAAAAAAAATTAAAAGTCAAAAAATTATTCTCCTCTCTGAATATTGGGTATTTCTTCTTTCTTGCCTATCACCACAGCGCCTATCATAGCGCTCAGGAAAAGCACACTGCTTATTTCAAAAGGCAATACATATTTTGTGAACAACACCTTACCCAAGTTAGTTATCAGGCCAATGTCAGTAGAGGTCTTTTCTATCGGCTGTGGCGCGGCTGTTTTTATCGCAGCCAATACTACCAGGAATAATACGCCACCGGATATCACACCAGCCAGCTGCACGAGCTGGCCCTTCTGCGGTTCCACATCCGCATTCAGGTTCATGAGCATGATCACAAACAGGAACAACACCATTATGGCTCCGGCATATACAATGATATTCACGATAGCCAGGAACTGTGCGTTCATAAGTATATAATGCCCGGATATGGCAAAAAAAGTAAGTATCAGGAACATTACACTCGTTACAGGATTGCGACTAAGGATAACGCCCAGGGCACAACTAACAGCAATAGCAGACAATATCCAGAATAACATATCGTAGATGTCCATATTATTTGCTATCCGTGTTTTTGGGGTTAGGAATGAGCAGGTCTTCTTTCTTATAAATAAAGCTCTGTCGGTTATAGTTTGCCGGCATTACCGTCTCGGTCAGATATATTGCATCCTTCGGGCAGGCGTCTTCGCAGAACCCACAGAAAATACAGCGGAGCATATTTATTTCGTACTTGGCTGCATATTTTTCTTCGCGGTACAGCTTTTCTTCTCCCGGTTTACGTTCTGCAGCTTCCATGGTTATCGCTTCTGCCGGGCAGGCAAGTGCACATAATCCGCATGCCGTGCAGCGCTCAGCTCCTTCCTCATCACGATTCAAAATGTGCAGCCCCCGAAATACAGGGCTGAATGGCCGCTTCTCTTCCGGGTAACGGGTAGTCGCAGTTTTCTTAAATATATGGCCCAGTGTAATGCTGAGTCCTTTAGCTAAACCAGGCAGATACGCCCGCTCCCCGAATGTCATCGGGGTTCGGTTTATCTGTACTGATCTGTTTGTTAGTTTTTCCATTTCGTCGTTTCAAAAAATTTTACAGCGTTCTGCTATTCACTATTTCTTTACGCACCACAATATCACCGCTCCTGTTATCAGCATATTGATCAAGGCCAATGGTATCAATGAACGCCATCCCAATTTCATCAGCTGGTCATACCGGAAACGTGGCAATGTCCACCTGATAAACATAAAGAACAGGATCATACAAACAACCTTGGTCAAAAGCACAATAACGCAGATAGCGGTAAATAAGATCGGGTTCACGCCTGCTGCCACCTTATCCATGAACGGGAAGTTGTACCCGCCAAAGAAAAGGGTGATCATGATAGCAGAACTTACAAACATATTAATATACTCGGCAAACAGATAGAATCCGAGTTTCATAGAAGAGTACTCCTGGTGGTAACCCATATTCAGCTCGCTGTCACATTCCGGAAGATCGAACGGCGCACGACTGAGCTCTGCACAGGCGCAGGTGAAGAATATAACGAACCCGACAGGTTGTTTGAAGAAGTTCCAGCTAAAATAACCATCGGACCAGAAACCATGCTGCTGGGCTACAATTTCCCGCAGGCTCAGAGACCCGGTCATCATCAGCAACGCTATCAGGCTGATGCCCATAGCCAGTTCATAAGATATAGCCTGCGATGCCGCGCGAATACTACTGAGCAATGAAAACTTATTATTTGACGCCCAACCACCCAGCATCACACCATATACACCCAGGCTCACCACACCAAAAACAAAGAGAATACCTATGTTGATGTCAGCCACCTGCAGGGAAACAATATGGCCACTTGCCAGTGTAAAATCAGGTCCCCATGGCACTACAGCACTTGTCATAGTTGCTGTAAGCATCGCCAGGCATGGGCCCAGAATGAAGATCAGCCGCGTAGAACGGTCCGGTATGATCTCTTCCTTGAAAAAAAGTTTCAACCCATCTGCCAGCGGCAACAAAATACCGAATGGGCCTGCACGGTTCGGGCCTACCCGGTCCTGCATGATAGCAGAGACTTTGCGCTCAGCCCATGTAGCGTACATAGCTATGCCCAGCGACCCCATCAGGATCACAGTGATCAGGATGAGCTTTTCGATGATAAGCGCTGTATCAACTTGCAGTAACAGCATAATGGCGCAAAAGTAATTTTAGTTAGTTAAAAAATTTATTTTTAATTCTCGTATTTATTGCTCCCGGCAGGTTTAGTGCCGTGATATAATCAGATCACCCTTTATTTAACGACTTAAAATCATCCGAATGTGCCGGCCCTTCTATTTTTGAAAGATCAACATCCGGCCGGTTCACATCACTTACATCATGTATGTTCATCAGGTACTTAGGTTGCTGGCCCACCACCTTATCGATAAGCACCGGGCTAGCTTTAGTACCCACATAATGCCCCTGCGCTATCACACTGCTACGGTTGATCACAGACGGCCCTTCTATCACCCAGTCCTTAGTTTCTTTCTTCTCAAACCGGCATTCGTTACAAATAAACTCTTCAACTTCACCCCACTGATCCTTACGTGCAGTCACCCTAAAAACTTCTTCCCCTCTCATCCACAGCCTCACTTTCCCATTACATTTCGGATTGCCGCAGTCGCGGTGTGCATCCATTGGCTTCGTAAACCATACACGATTTTTAAAACGGAAGGTCTTATCGGTCAGCGCGCCCACCGGGCACACATCTATTACATTACCTATAAAATCATGGTCCAGCGATTTGTTTAGCATGGTGCTTATCTGCGCGTGGTCACCCCTTTCCAGTATGCCATGTTCACGCCTTTCGGTAAGCTGGTCAGCAGTATATACGCAACGGAAACACATGATACAACGTGTCATGTGCAGGGATATATATGGCCCTATGTCTTCCTTTTCAAATGTGCGCCGCTTGAATTCATATCTTGTAGACTCTGACCCATGTTCGTAGCTCAGGTTTTGCAGATCACATTCTCCCGCCTGGTCACATACCGGGCAGTCGAGCGGGTGATTCAGCAATAGAAACTCCACCACGCCTTTACGTGCATCCAATACTTTCTCCGAAGTGATATTCTTCACTTCCATCCCATCCATCACCGTAGTACGACAGCTTGCCATCAGCTTAGGCATAGGCCGGGGGTCCTTTTCAGAGCCTTTGCTTACCTCTACCAGGCAGGTGCGGCACTTACCACCACTGTCCTTCAGCTTGCTGTAATAGCACATAGCAGGTGGCGTCACATCGCCGCCTATCATACGCGCCGCATTGAGTATAGTAGTACCAGCAGGCACCTCAATGGTGATATTATCAACAGTTACTTTAAATTTCTGGTCACTCATATACTATGCCCATTCAATAATATTCGTTATCAATTTTATGCTGACGCCGGCACGTGAATAGGGTCGGCATAATGTGCCAGGCCATAATTACGTTTCTGCGATTCGTCAGGGTTTAACACATGCCATTCAAATTCATCCCGGAAGTGGCGGATAGCGGCAGCCACAGGCCATGCCGCAGCATCACCCAGCGGACAGATGGTATTGCCTTCTATCTTACGCTGTATGTCCCAAAGCAGGTCTATATCGCTTATCTTACCTTTCCCGTATTCTATGTTCTTCAGTATTTTATACATCCAGCCGGTACCTTCACGGCACGGGCTACATTGCCCGCAACTCTCATGATTATAAAAACGGGCAAGCGACATCGTATGGCGAACGACACATTGGTCCTCATCCAAAACAATAAAACCGCCCGAGCCCATCATACTTCCCGAAACAAAGCCACCATCAGAAAGACTTTCGTAATTCATGATGCGCGTTTCGCCTTTAGCTGTTTTCAATAAAAGGTTAGCAGGGATGATCGGCACAGATGACCCGCCCGGAATACATGCTTTCAGTCGTTTGCCCTTCGGGATACCTCCACAATATTCATCGCTGTATATGAACTCCTCTACAGAGATGGTCATATCTATTTCATAGACGCCCGGCTTATTCAGGTTACCGCACACTGAAAGCAACTTTGTACCCGTAGACTTACCTACACCTATCTTGGCATATTCTTCACCACCCATATTGATTATGGGCACCACTGCCGCTAATGTCTCTACATTATTCACTACCGTAGGCCGCATCCACACACCCTGTATAGCCGGGAAAGGCGGCTTCATTCGGGGGTTACCCCTCTTGCCCTCCAGCGATTCTATCAGCGCCGTTTCTTCACCGCATATATAGGCGCCGGCACCACGGTGCACGTATATTTCACAATCAAAACCCGTTCCTAAGATATTTTTGCCCAGCCAGCCATTATTCTTTGCTTCTGCAATGGCTTGCTCCAGTATATCCACTATCCAGGCATATTCGCCACGAATGTATATATAGGTATGGTTGCTGCCCAACGCAAAACTGCTCACTAATAACCCTTCAATGAAAAGATGCGGATGAAACTCCATCAGGTAACGGTCTTTGAATGTACCGGGTTCCGACTCGTCTGCATTACACACCAGGTGGCGTGGCACGCCTTCAGGCTTTGCCAGGAAACTCCACTTCATACCAGTAGGGAAGCCTGCGCCACCACGGCCACGAAGGCCGCTCTTCTTCACTTCCTCCACTATATCAGCAGGCGCCATTTTCAGCGCTTTCTCTGCCGCGCGGTATCCGCCGTGCTTACGGTAGGTATCGTAATAACGAATACCCTCTATATGATCGTTCTCTAATAATAATTTTACACCCATACACCAACCCGCTTTTCGCGAAACTTATTTATTTTGGTTATGCTTCTTTTTTCTTTACCAGATTCTATCTCACTAACTCTTATCCACCATCAAAATATAGTCTTCCAGCGGATCAAAAAAGAAATCTGTCCAGCCGTTTTTATGGCTATCTCTTTCTTTTTCGTTCGGGAAGCCCGTATGACGCACAACTACCTTCGTACCGGCTTCGTTCGCTTCCAGAAGATAATGCACTTCCGATGACTTCATCTCTTCTGTCCAGTCACTGGCCTTCCATGTGTAAGCCAGTTCCTTTTCTCCTATCTTCAACACCTTACCATTCACCCATCCGTCAAACATCTCAAACCTACCGCCCACCATATTTTCCAGCACTGCCTCTTCACCACTCCACTTTCTTATCAGGATAGGGTCGCTAAGCAATTGCATCACGCGCTTGGGCTTACCCGATAATATAAATTCCAGCTCTAGGTCGAATGCCATTATTAGTTTTTAGCCTGTCCTCTTAGTTCATTTATCAACTGGTCAATTTTTTCTTTGGTCAGGTGCTCTCTGAATGTTTTACCCAACTGCATCATAGGTGCATAGCCGCATGCACCAAGGCACTCAGCCGGTTTTAAGGTAAACAGTCCGTCAGTCGTAGTCTCACCTTCACTTATACCCAGCTTCTCCTTTATATAGTCAATGATCTCATCGCTGCCATTCAGCATACATGGCCCGGTACGGCAAACTTCCAGTAGATACTTACCCACTGGTTTCATATTGAACATGCTGTAAAAAGTGGCCACCTCATAAACTTCTATCGGAAGGATATGAAGTATCTCGGCCACATAGTCCATTACCGGCGCATCCAGCCATCCGCCAAATTCATCCTGCGCTATGTGCAGTATAGGTATGAGCGCACTCTTCTGCTTCCCATCCGGGTAGCGGGCAATGATCTCGTTGACCTTATTTAATCTTTCCTCTGTAAAACGGATACTCATTTTCGTTCTCTTTACTAAATTTATTTGTTAGGCATCCAGTTCTCCCGCTATCACGTTCAGACTACTTAATGTGATCACCGCATCACTCAGCAATCCACCTTCTACCATCTCAGGATATGCCTGATAATAGATAAAACATGGCCTGCGAAAATGCAGGCGATATGGTGTGCGCCCGCCATCACTGATCAGGTAATACCCTACCTCGCCATTACCACCTTCTACTGAATGATACACCTCACCCGGCAACGCATCTATCTCGCCCATCACTATTTTGAAGTGGTAGATCAGCGCTTCCATTTTTGTATACACGTCTTCCTTAGGCGGTATATGATAATGGTCTGCCTCCGGCGCATAAAACACATTTTTCTGATCAGGGAACTCACGCTCTATTTTATCTATTTTTTCTATCGCCTGCTTTATGATACTGTAGCTCTCCCACATCTCACCGTTCCTCACCATAAAACGGTCATACACATCACCCACCGTTCCCACAGGTATCTTGAAATCAAAGTCTTCGTAAGATGAATAGGGCTGTGCCACACGTACATCAAAATCAACTCCAGTCGCCCTTAGGTTAGGCCCTGTAAATCCATAATTCAACGCTCTTTCGGCACTTATGGGGCCTGCGCCTATGCACCGGTCCATAAATACCCGGTTTCGGTTCAGCAGTGATTCAAACTCGGTCAACATCTTCGGGAACGACTCCACTATGGCGTGCAGCTTCGTAAAAGACGCCGGAGTAAAGTTTCTTTCAAAACCACCAACCCTGCCAATATTTGTCGTCAGCCGCGATCCGCATATCTCTTCAAATACTTCGTATATTTTTTCCCTGAACTGAAACACATAAGTAAACGGCGTCAACGCACCGGTATCTACTGCTATCACCGAATTACAAACAAGATGATCTGCAATACGCGACAATTCC
Organism: Bacteroidota bacterium; assembly: GCA_013288285.1. Taxonomy (GTDB): domain Bacteria; phylum Bacteroidota; class Bacteroidia; order Chitinophagales; family Chitinophagaceae; genus Nemorincola. Next base: position 4,918 of record JABDCE010000058.1, on the reverse strand, counting down.
ATGATGATGACCCGCAGATACTCAACACGCTTAGGCAACTTAAGACCCAGCAGTTTTTCAATGGTCATGTGCCAGCCCATATTATTAATAGGCGACGAGCAATAATTCAACCTGTCGGTAAGCGGTGTTATCTGGTAGTAAGGGCGCCGTTCGGCTATTTTTTCAAATGCCCTGTGTATATATCCTATGGTGGGCACTGTTTCCAGCACACGTTCACCATCTATCTCCATTATGTTCTGAAACACACCGTGCGTAGCCGGATGCGTAGGCCCCAGGTTCAGCGTGGTGGTCTGCTTCTGAAGAGATTCTTCAGAAAGCTTTATGTGGTGTTGCGGATGTTGTTCTGTCATTGCCCCGGTTCAATAATAATTTTCAAAAAACTTATTCACTTATCTGCCAAACATTTCGTCATCCTTATCCTTTCTTGTCGGGTCTTCCATTTCATATTCTTTACGCATCGGGAAGTAATCCATCTCATCCACATTCAGGATACGGATCAGGTTTGGATGCCCAACGAAATTAACGCCAAAAAAATCGTACGTCTCACGTTCCATCCAGTTGGCCCCTGAGAACAATTGCGTCGCCGTAAACACATCCGGCTGCGCCACGGGTACATATACCTTTAACCGCAGGCGGACATTATCAACCAGGTTATGCAGGTGATATACTATGCACAACTCTTCATCTTTTCGCGTCGGATAGTGTACCGCTGTAAGGTCTGTAAGAAAGCGAAAACGCAATTCCTCTGTATCAAACAGGAATTGCATCACCTTGAGGTTCATTTCAGCGGGCGCTCTGAGTGTTAGCATGCCATACGGCTCTTCCCACTCGGTAAGCTGTTCGCCAAATTTATCCGTCAACCTTTGTTTTACTTCTTCGTTGGTCAATGCCATATAACTGTATTCCTAAAAAAAGTGTTTACTGTATTCCGTAACTCTCCATCAGTTCTTTATACTTGCCACTGCTTCTCCTGCGCAAGCTTTCGTTCTGCACCAGGTCCTGCAGCTTTAGTATTCCGTCTATTATGCCTTCCGGTCTTGGCGGGCAACCCGGCACATACACATCTACCGGTATTACCTGGTCTATACCCTGGAGCACAGAATAAGAATCAAATATTCCCCCTGTGCTTGCACATGCACCTATCGCTATCACCCACCGCGGTTCAGCCATTTGCAGGTACACCTGGCGCAATATGGGAGCCATCTTCTTCGCTATCGTTCCTGCTACCAGCAGCATATCGCACTGGCGGGGAGTGAAGCCCATACGCTCTGCGCCAAAACGGCCAAGGTCGTAGTTCGATCCCATGGTCGCCATGAATTCTATACCGCAGCACGAGGTGGCAAACGGCAATGGCCATAGAGAATTCTTACGGGCAAGCCCCACTACTTTGTCAAAAGACGTAGAATAAAACCCTTCACCGGAGTAGCCTTCTGGCATCTCCACCAATTTCACTTTCGTATTATACTGAACCGGACGTGGCATATATAACCCTCCTAAATTCCCTGAAAGGGACTAATTTAATGTTGTTAACAAAGAACTTCTTTTTCATCCATGTGCACCGGGGGCTAATCTTCCCAATCCAATGCACCCTTCTTCACAATATATATAAACCCACAAAAAAAGAAAGCTACAAACAAAACCACTTCCATAAATCCATCCTGCCCCAGGAACCGGAAATTCACGGCATATGGATAGAAAAAGATCACTTCCACGTCAAAAAGCACGAACAGGATAGCTACAAGGAAATACTTTATACCCATCGGCTGACGGGCATTACCCACAGACGGTATACCACTTTCAAAATTGATCAGTTTGTCCGATGTTCTTCTTTTGGGCCCTAAAAGATGTGTGGCTCCCATCATTACGATCACAAAGCCTATGGCTACAATTAATTGCAGGGCTATCGGAAAGTAATTATAAGGCGTGTTTTGCTCCACCGCCAGTAATAACAGATTCATATATGGTTTCCTTACTTAAAAACGCTGGTTAATGGAATACGCAAAGTTACAGTTATGCTCCGAAACTGCAAGTGTTTAATTACTTAAAATACTTTTGGGGTTTCAAACGTCATGTCGCTCTTTTTGATCGAACTACCATAAGTAGCAAATATTTTCTATGTTTTTCGATTAAAAATTTTATTTTGTAGCCTTATAAATAATGGCTTTTGCGATGTTTGATATTACCATGAATCATTTATCGTATTTTAAACATCAGGTTGTTGTGTTATCGTTGATATTATTTTGTTGTAATTCAACGTCCGCCCAATCTTGTAATATTATAAATTTGCCCGATACCATAGCTGCTTGTAAAGCCCATTCTTTTATTTTACCAGCCACGGTCACAAGTTCAGATTCCATTATCAGCTATTTATGGACCCCTTCTACAAACTTGTCAGCTACATCCATATTAAATCCTATGCTCAATGCAACGACATCTGCATGGTATTATCTTGAAATAAAATCAATTAGTCCCACGAACATTGTAGTTAACGGGGATTTTAGCGCTGGAAATATTGGTTTTTCATCAGCCGATACATTGGAAACCCCTTCTTTAAGCTTACCGGGGCATTACACTGTCCTAACTGATCCATCGGTCTTCAGCGCTTTCTCACATATAGGCGATCATACCACAGGCACCGGAAATATGCTGTTAGTCGATGCCGCCAAAATTCCAGGTTATGCTTTTTGGTGTGAGGCACTCTCTGTCATACCAAATACAGATTACCTTTTTACCGGCTGGGCAGCATTGCTATATCCACCGGTACCCATCGTACAAGTTACCGTAAATGGCGTTAATGCGGGCTCTTTCTCTACCACTTTGGTAAAAGGACAATGGGTACAATACCAGACTACTTTCAATAGCGGACCATCTGCAACTATGAATTTATGTTTAATCGATCTCAACACTGCAGGGGTAGGGAATGATTTTGTAATGGACGACATCTCTTTACATAGATTATGCGATGCAAAGGACAGTGTATATGTATCTATTTCAACTCACGACACATTATATAAGTCTGTTAACGATAGTGCCTGTTCCTCATCGGGGCATATTACACTCAACGCACCTGTGGGATATGGCTCGTATATTTGGAATACGGGTAGCACAGCAGCATCAATTTCTATAAGCAACACAGGCTCCTATTGGGTTAATGCCACGAGCGGCGGCTGTAGTTTATTTGTTGATTCATTTTATACTTATGTTAAACCTTCGCCGGTAATCTACCTTGCGAGCGATGCGCTGATTTGTGTAAACCAATCTATAAATCTCAGTTCACCCGAGCCACAAGGAGCGCAATATCAATGGAGTACTGGCGCTAACACACCTTTTATAAATGTTGCAGATCCTGGTTTATATCGGCTTACCGTTACTATGGATGGGTGTAGCACCTCTGATTCTACAACAGTTTCGAAATTACATGCCCCCACGGTACAACTTGGTTCCGATACAATGGTCTGTAGTGGTAATACATTTACGCTTGACGTGAAATCTGATTTTGCCACTTATTTGTGGTCTGATGGAAGTTCGGCGCCAAATTTACAAATAAATGAAACCGGTACTTATTGGGTAACTGTATCAAATATATGCGGCACCGCAACCGACTCTATCAACGTGGAGTATGACCTCTGTAATATTTGGTTCCCTTCTGCATTTACGCCAAATGGCGATGGCAGAAATGATATCCTGAGAGTCGGAGGATCTTTGGCACTTTACAAAGATTTTTCTCTAAGCATTTTTAATCGCTGGGGGCAACGGGTGTTTTTTACACAGAATATTTACGCCGGTTGGAATGGCGTATTTAACGGCGCAAAACAAGATCTGGGCACTTACTTCTATTATATCTATTACACGCTGGAAGGCAAAAAGAGTATGATGAAAGGAGATGTAGAGTTGATCAGATAATCTTCTACTTATATTATTGTACTCATCGTAGCATATGAATGAGAAGAATACCATGTGTATCAGCTTGCTCAGGAATTTCAATCGATAGTGATAGATCACATTGCGCAGAAAAGGCTCCTGTTAAGATTCTTCCTTCATCGATATTGAATTTATTTTTTCTTTATAGCATTGAATATTATTGGTGGAATACAATCGATCAAAATGCTCTTTAAGGATCGTGTGTTTTTAACATCTTCTTTTACTCCTGCACGGCTTACAAATAACGTAGTGTGTTCCTCCATCCCTTTATTTACTTCACTGGCTGGACGCCCGTTACTATAGTAATACAGAGCTAGCGATTTTCGGCTTCGGTCAGGCGGACAGGTAAGTTTGTTAGGATGACCATGGTAAGAAAAATCTGTAGTAGAGAATATGGCAACAGTATTGAATGTAGGCAAAATATTCTTGTATGACCTTTTCATCTCTCTATCCCACAGTTCAAAATGCCCCCCGTAAGATTCATCCCAGTCTTTATTCAGGTATACCAGCAAATTTATCCTTCTGTCCAAACCATTCAATTTGCTTTTATTAAAATCAGCATGTACTTTCAACAGGCCGCCGGGTTTAATCTCATGGTATCCTCCTCCTTCAAAATATGGATCAGGCATCAATGTTTCTTCTATACCGGTAAGTTCCTGCAAAAATTCAAGAATAGGTTGCGAATTCAGAAAATGAACCACCTGCTTAGTTACGTCCCCGAAGTTAGATTCGCCTTTTGTTGCTAGTTTTTTCTCATTATGTGTATCGAATTTCTTCACATCTTTTGACTTGGAGAGATCAGGAAATTCGTCTAACAATTTGTTAAGAACGTCTACATCAAAAAAATCATGAATTACAATATTTGGAAAAGGTTCGGCGTTCTGATACTCACTTTTCTTCTGCTTTGCTAATTCTTTAAGATCAATTGATGAGTTCAGTAGATTCATTGTAAGGTAGTTTAGATATAAAAATATGGAATAAAAATACAGCCTTTCCC
>JABDCE010000057.1 GCA_013288285.1 Bacteroidota bacterium | reverse complement strand
GTTTTCCCTGTTCATGATGTGGGGTTTCCGCTTCATCACTGCCTGTTGCCGGGGCGGGTGATGAGGGTATGATTATGGTGCGGATAGTGGAAACCAAACTAAAGAACGGGATATGAAAAAGAAATTACTAATACTGGCAGCGATACTGGGTATCGGGCAGAGTGCGTTTGCTACTGTACACATGGTGACTGTGGCTGATTTTGTGTTTACACCGGCTTCGATGACGGGTGTTGTGACCGGTGACACGGTGATGTGGATGTGGGTGAGCGGTGTGCACACGACTACCAGCGAGGGCATACCATCTACGGCTACCACCTGGAACGCCCAGATGACGAGCACGAGCACCACTTTTATGTATGTGCCCAAGGTAGCAGGAACTTACAATTATGAGTGTACCATACATGCAACAATGGGTATGGTGGGCAGCTTTACGGTAACCGGATCTACTGGTGTAGCCAATGTGGCGCAGGGCGGCAGTCTGTTTAGGGTGTTCCCGAACCCGGCGGCGGGATCAGTGCGCATAGTGTGCAACAATGCGGCGCCTGCACACCTCACCATCAGCGATATGACCGGAAAGGAAGTGATGACGCGGCAGTATGGCAGCCTGAAAGAAACTGACCTGGACCTGGGCAGCCTGCCCAATGGAAACTATGTAGTTACGCTGGAACAGAGCGCTGCACAGGACAAGCAGGAAATAGTGGTGAAACGGTAATAGCTGGCAGGACAGCCCTTATAGACTCTTTTCATACTAGTGTGCCGTCACCTTATTTTGACGTACAACATGCGTAAATGTTGGCTAAAGCCGAAGTAGAAGTTCACACTACCCCACACTGCTTCAAATGTCATTCGCTGGTCATTTTAGCGGCTGATATAGATCAGGGTTGTGTTGAAAACCTGTTTAGTTTGTGTTTCTTTGCAGCCAGCAACAACAGCATACATGCCCGGCGAAAAGAAACGCGCAATCATATTGATGAACCTGGGGTCTCCGGACTCCATAAAAGTAAAGGACGTAAGGAATTACCTGAACGAATTCCTGATGGACGAACGGGTGATAGACAGCCCCTATCTATGGCGCAGCATACTGGTAAAGGGGATCATTACACCCTTCAGAGCGCCGAAGTCGGCGGAGGCGTACAGTGCCATTTGGGGCAAGGACGGCTCACCATTAGTGGCTATCACTTACCAGCAGCAGCAGGCGCTGCAGCAAATGACGGATGAGCCGGTGGAAGTGGCCATGCGCTATGGCAACCCCAACATGAAAAGCGCCTACGACAGCCTGCTGCGCAACCATCCCGGACTGGAAGAGGTAGTGTTGCTGCCACTTTATCCACACTATGCGATGTCGAGCTACGAGACTGCGGTGGCGCATGCCGAGGCAGTGTATAAGAAGGGTAAGTACCCGTTCCGCATCAACACAGTACCGCCGTTTTACAATAATGAGGGTTATATAAATGCTCTTTGTGAAAGTATACGCCCCTACCTGGCAACAGGGGGGCATTTGCTATTCAGCTATCACAGCATACCGGAGCGGCATATACAGAAGAGCGATGTGACGGGTAACCACTGCCTGAGATCTGGCAATTGCTGCGAGGGGACCTCTCCCGCACATGCGCACTGCTACCGGCATCAATGCCTCACCACTACTCGACTGGTGGTGGAAAAGCTGGGTATACCCGCAGGAAACTATAGTGTATCGTTCCAGTCGAAGCTGGGTCGCTCAGAGTGGCTGAAACCATCTACCACGCTGCGTATGCAGCAGATGCCCGGTGAGGGTATAAAGCACCTGCTGGTAGTATCTCCGGCATTTGTGAGCGACTGCTTAGAGACACTGGAAGAGCTGGGCATAAGGGAGCGGGAGAATTTTATGAGTGCTGGCGGGGAGTCGTATACGTTTATCCCCTGCATGAATGTGCAGCCGGAGTGGATGAAGGCGATGGTAGCTCTTGTAGCGCAGCAACAATAATTAAACTAACTTCTTTACATTTGAATAAGCTGGTCTCAGGATGTATCAATACGTAAAAGCACTACATATCATTTTCATCGTCACGTGGTTCAGCGGTATGTTCTATATCGTGCGGCTGTTCATTTATAATACGGAGGCCGATGGTAAGAGCGAGCCGGAGAAGAGCATATTGCAGCAGCAGTTTGGCATCATGATACGGCGGCTGTGGTTTGGCATTACCTGGCCATCGGCAGTGCTGACGCTGATCTTCGGCCCGTGGATGTGGTACCTATGGGGCCACTTGGATAACTGGCTGGCTATAAAGCTCTGTTTTGTGGTGGGATTATATGGTTACCACCTCACCCTCCACAGCATATACAAGCAGCAGGCAAAAGGGGTATATAAATACACATCAGGCCAGTTGCGGATATGGAATGAGGTAGCTACCATCTTCCTGATAGCTATAGTGATGCTGGCAGTAGTGAAGCAGGGGCTGAGCGTAGTATGGGGCCTGCTTGGGCTTACACTGTTCGTGGTGCTGCTTATGAGCGCCATTAAGATATATAAACTGCTACGTAGTAAGTGAAGATGCAAGCATGGGTATTATTAACTCATAGTTAAATGTGTTGTAGCAGGTCTTACGGCAATTTGTGCAATAAATTCCCCAATGCCGGTTACGGCCATGCGATGTGAATAACCACGGGGAAAAATTTATGTAGTTACATTTTGTTGCAAACACTGCAATACATCGGTTTATATGATTGTAAATAAGCAAATTATGATGTGGTGATAATTATGAATGTTGTTATTTTTTTATTTTTTTAGAAAATATTCTTACATTTTACTGTTTTCAGCCCGATTATTGATGATATACCGATAACAAAACGAGTTAAAATGTATCAGTTCAAAATCAAACAACAGGACGACGGTGGTTATAGATTTGAGCTGGGTGATATAAAAATTTTATTAGACGGCTATACCGTACAAAACGGCCAACATCAGCTTTCGAACCCTAATAAAGCTATTGCCTACTTCAATATCGAGAACAATCTATATGGCATATCCAACGACCCTTTGCAGTATAACACTGCGGAAGCATTTTTTGATGCCATAAGCAAACAGTACAGCGTCTTTACGACCAAGCGGAAGACTGCATAGGCAAACGTTCCTTTCATAAACTTCTGTTGTTCCCGCGGCGTGCGAGGTTCATAAGGTACTGTCGCTTATTTTTACAAAAAAAATTATGCGGATAGCGCCACCACCTGCCACAGATGACTATGGTTTCTATAATAGTTACATTAGCAAAGCCCCGGATACTGATCTCATTACTGCGCTCACCCGTAACTGGTCTGAGTTAAAGGCGTTTGTAAATACCCTAAGCGAAGCGCAATTACTAATCCGTTATGCACCCGACAAGTGGAACATAAAGGAAGTGCTGGTGCACCTGATAGATGCGGAACGTAATTTTTGTTACCGGATCATGCGCATATCGCGAGGCGACCAGACGCAAGTGCCGGTGATAGACGTAGACCAGTTTGTGAAGAACTCACATGCCACAGAGCGGGACATCAATAGTATTATGGAGGAGCTGGCTGTGATACGCCAGGGCACGACAGCACTGTTTGGCGGCATGCACCCATCTATGATAGACCAGACAGGCCCGGCAAGAGATGTGACCATATCTGTAAGGGCTTTAGGGTTTGCGATCGTGGGCCATGTGATGCACCATACTGAGATCATTAAGGAACGGTACCTGGCGCAGGTAGTTAGTGAGTCACAATAGTGACCGGCCGTAGTATACGTGACCGCATACTACCCCATCGAAATCAGCTACGCCAGGCATGCTACCCCAAAGCTCAAATCCGAATTTTTCCATCAGCTTTATGCTGGGGATGTTCCGATCGAGAATGATGGCGAGGAGCGTCTTAAAATTCAATTCACGGCAGGCTGTAAGTGCATGCTCCAGCAAGGCAGAGCCAATACCCTTGCCCGTATGCGCCTGGCGAACGAAGTAACTGACTTCTGCAGTGAAACGCAGGGCCGCCCTACCTGACCTGTAGGAGCCTATACTGATCCAGCCCAGCACTTCACCCTCAGCCTCATAGACGAATATGGGATACCGGCCAGTATGCTCATGAAACCACGGTAGCCTGTCGGCCACTGTGACCCTGTCAGTAAATGCCGTCTGGAATTTCTGGTCAATGGCCTGGTTGTATATCTCTGTTATACTCTCAAGGTCGTGGAGTTGTGCAGCCCGTATCATGTTATCCTATCCATTTTATGTAATGCTTACTCGCTTTCCCGTATTGCGTTGATCACCACATTGCCGCGGGCAAAGAGATCGAGCCAGGGCGATGAGGCGTCTTCAAAGTGTTTGGTTAGTTCCTGCGCGGCAAAGGTGCCTTTGTTGGTAAGGAAGTAAAAGCGGACACATGCTTTAGGCGGCAGATCGGCGGCAGTGACCGGTATGGCCCGCTCCAGGAATGTCTGTGCGGTAGTGACCAATGCCACGGCAGCTTCACCAACAACCGGGCTCTTGCCGCCACCGGCCACTACCCCACCCGTGCTGAAGCACAAGCTGGCGGCGCCGGTTATATAGGCTACCAGCGTGGCAATAGCATTGCCCATGTCCCAATCCATGACTATGCCGTATACGAGTGTTTCCTGCGGCGGGATAACCAGTTTTAAGTTGGCTGGTGTGACACTCATGGCAAGCGTACGTAAGCCCTCATAGGTATCGGCGGCGGGCATGGCCTGTTTCTCAGCCAGTTCCTTAGCCTGTATCTTGTTGCGCCTGATGAAAAAGACTATGACCCCTATCTGTAAAACGATCAATGCTATGTATACTGCTGTCATTACTGCTTATTGTGTTTTATGGAACTCTTATTTCATAGAGATCAAAGTTTGCCAATGTTGCTTAATTTGCACCCATGCCCAGAAATGTCACTAAAATACTTATCGCCTTCGTAGTCGTTTTTGTTGTTATCCAGTTCATACGACCTGCAAAGAACATAGCCAGTGCCACCTCTGACCAGGAGATCACGCACCTATACCCTACCTCTGACAGCGTGCAACTGATACTGCAAAAGGCCTGCTACGATTGCCACAGCAATAATACAAGATATCCATGGTACTTTCATATACAGCCCGTAGCCTGGTGGATGACCGATCACATCAATGGAGCTAAGGGCAAACTGAACTTTTCGGAGTTTGGGAGCCTGCCAGCAGATAAGCAAATAAAGAAGCTGAAAGGGACCATAAAGGAAGTGCAGAAAGGAGGCATGCCGCTGAACAGCTATACATGGATTCATAAAGATGCTATACTGACCGATAACGAGAAGAATCTGCTGATAGACTGGGCCGGCGGAATAGTGCAGCATTTGACTACGCAGCCGGTAAAATGATATAGGTCACTTATGAAAATGAACGATATTATTTACATTTGTTGCGCATAATTTTTTAAAGGCCATTTAACATGGCATCATTTTTTTAGTCAAACAAAATAAAGCACATGCACATGAAACCTACCAGTAAGATTTTTGCGACAGCAATAACAGTAATGATGATATTTTCGGCAGTGATATACAGCTCCTGCCACAAAGACCCATGCAGCGGCGTGAATTGCCAGAACGGCGGCGCCTGCTCACAGGGCAATTGTATTTGCCCAACGGGATTTACAGGTGGTCATTGCCAATACTCTACAATAACCTACTTCAACAATACGTTCACCCCTGTTTATATTACAATAAACGGTTCCAGCACTACAATACAACCGGGCGAATCGGTGTTCTATTACGGCACGCCGGGTGATAATGCAGTTGGTACAGCAACTACCTATGGCCAAACGAACAGCGGTACACAGATCGGGGATGCAATAAACTTTACTTTTAACGATGTGTTTTCATACAATGGCGGACTGGAAGATGATATCAATATATCTTCAGACTATTTTTACCTGAAAATAAACAACGCGAGTTCGTTCAATATAGGCCAGGAATATGTGAATTTCGGTACTAATGCGCACACATATGACCAGGTGTCGATCCCTAACGATGGCAATACATACGGCATGGGCTATTACCTGGCCTATAACAATACTGAACTTCGCTTATTAACAAGCGGAGGCGGACATGTATGGGATTACGTCATCAATATTCCATTTCAACAGAATGCATCTTATACTTTCTTTGCTAACTAACAGTGAGTAGTGAGAAAATACAAAAGGGAGTAGCGGTTCGCTACTCCCTTCTCATTGATAATAATGTTTGTTATTACTGACTTACCGCAGGGGCTGATTTAGCAGATGTTGCCGCCATTGCCTCGTTGTAATTTTTCCAGTTTGTGTTAGGATTGGCCTGGCGCTGAGAGCTGGAGATGACCACCACCCTAAACACCTGTGAACCCGGGTTAATAGGAACAGAGCCGTTTACATCTGAATAATAGATGTCGAAACCACCGGCAGAAAAGTTAGTTGAAAACGATGTGCCGTTCACTATGTCCGGTAGTCCTTTCCAGGTGCCATCAGGGTATTGGATATACACCACAACCATACCATTGTTTGCAATAGCATTGGATACGTTGCCGTCATTAAATGAGGCATAGTAGGCATCACTGCCAGCGATGCCAGCTGCATTGGTGGTATACTGCCAGCTACTCACTGTAAACGGATCTTCGCCAACAACATTTGCATTACCGTCGACACCGGGAATCCCCTGCGGGCCTTGCGGACCAGGTGTTTTCTTGCAGCCGCTGAAAACAAAAAGGCTGCCAGCAAGCAGTACTAAAGCGATCTTTTTCATTATTTGGAATGTGTTTGTCCCGCAGGGCCGCTCTGCGGATGGTTACGAATAATGCGTGAGGCCGTAGCTGAATGAGCTAACGCAAATGATACGAAGCAAATTTAATGCCGATATTCAGACAGGAAGCCCATAAAGCCCGATTTATGATAACTTTAAGTATCTACCAGCTTATATCAATCAGCCTTATCTAAAGCGAGGATGGTATTTTTCCAAGGTTTGCCGCAGGTAGCCGCGATCGAGGTGTGTGTATATCTCTGTGGTGGTAATGCTCTTATGGCCCATCATTTCCTGCACGGCGCGAAGGTCGGCGCCGCGCTCTACCAGGTGTGTAGCAAATGAATGGCGCAGCGTATGCGGGTGGATATTCTGTTTTAGTCCGATCTTCTGCCCCAGCTCTTTGAGTATCAGGAAGACCATTACCCTTGATAATGCCCCACCCCTGCGGTTGAGGAACAAAATGTCTTCGCTGTTCTTATTGACGACAGGAAGGTGATTGCGCACATGATCTTTATACAACAGAATGTGCTTGATTGCTTCCTCACCAATAGGTACCAGGCGCTCTTTGTTGCCCTTGCCCAGCACCTTTACAAAGCCTACATCGAGGTAAAGGTTTGTGAGCCGGAGGCCGATAAGTTCGCTTACCCGCAATCCGCAACTGTACATTGTCTCAAACATGGCGTGGTTGCGCTGCCCTTCCGGCTTGCTGTGATCTATGGCTGCAAGCAGCAGGTCAATTTCTGCCAGACTGAGCACATGCGGCAGCGACCGCCTGAGCTTTGGCGCGTCCATGAGCTCTGTAGGGTCTTTTTTTATAACCTCCTCCAGCAACAGGTAACGAAAGAATGACTTGACGCCGCTCAGTACACGCGCCTGGGTACCGGCAGACAGATCGAGCTCATTGATGAGCGCCATCAGTGATTGCATGTGCTCCAGTTGTAACTGCTCTACACCAGTGCCGGGATAGGTATCTTGCACATGATCGCGCAGCATAGCCACATCATGCAGATAGGCCTCGACCGTATTATCGGACATAGACCGTTCTAACTGTAAATATGCCTTAAACCCTTTCAGATAAGCTTCCCACATGATACTGATCCCCGGATGGGGCAAGCAAATTTAGCTATAAATACAACGATCCCCTTTGCAATTTGGGTTATTTCTTATCTTGCGGTTATGTTACAAATAGCTATTGTAAACGGACCTAATCTAAACTTACTTGGCACCCGTGAACCGCATATATATGGCAGCCAACGTTTTGAAGATCATCTATTGCAACTGAAGGGACGGTTCCCGCTGGCGGAGATACACTGCTATCAAAGCAATGTGGAGGGTGAACTGATCAACTACCTGCATAGCAGCATGGGTAAAGTACATGGTATTATCTTAAACGCAGGAGCATATACCCATACCAGCATTGCACTGGCTGATGCGGTAAGCGCCATAGGCATACCTGTAGTAGAAGTACATATCTCTAATGTGCTGGCCCGCGAAGAATACCGTAAGACCTCATTCATTGCTGCCAAATGTGTAGGCTCTATCAGCGGGCTGGGCATGGATGGCTATGCCCTGGCCATACAGTACTTCATTGACAACGCGAATAAAACAGTCTAAGGGGCGCGAAACCCGCGTAAAAAATCAACAACATCCATCCGCTTCTTACCCTCCTGCTGCAACTCATCGATATACAACCAGCCGTCCTTTGCCGCAAAACGCAGGTAAGTATCGTGGTCGGTATCAAAAGTACCAGGTTCAACGTCGTGACTTTCCGGCCTGTAATCTGAACTAAATATCTTCACGGATTTATCGCCCAACATAGCAAAAGCTGTAGGATAAGGAGACATACCCCTGACAAAATTATCAATTTCCTTCACAGATTTGCTCCAGTCAATGAGTAGCTTCTCTTTGAAAATTTTAGGCGCGAGCTTTATATTTTCGTCGGCAACGACCTGTTGAGGAATTTCTTTGATGGTCCCTGCTGCAAGCTCTTTTACCGTTCTTACCAATAGCTGCGCACCGGCATACATGAGCTTATCGTGCAGGGTACCGGCCGTATCATCGGGACGAATGGGCATAGCCTGCTGCAACAATATATCGCCGGTATCTATCTGGTGTTTCAGTTTGAAGGTAGTAACGCCCGTTTCTTTCTCGCCGTTGATGATGGCCCAATTAATGGGCGCTGCACCGCGGTACTGCGGCAACAGGGAGCCATGGACATTTATAGTACCCATAGGCGGCATGTTCCATACCACCTCCGGCATCATGCGAAAAGCCACTACTACCTGCAGATCAGCTTTCAGTTCCTGGAGTTTTTCTATGAATTCCGGTGCTTTCATTTTTTCGGGCTGCAACAAAGGGAGTCCTTTAGACACCGCATACTGTTTGACCGCAGATGTTTGCATCTGCATACCGCGTCCGGCAGGTTTATCGGGCGCGGTGACAACGGCCAGAATATTGGCCCCTGCATCAACCAGGGCAGCCAGAGAGGCCACGGCAAAGCCGGGCGTTCCGAAAAAAATGATCCTTAATTGTTCAAATGTCTTCATTCGTGATACAAATTTAATGAACCTGATCAAATAATATCAATGCTGTACAGTTTTGATGCTGTCCCAATACCTTATTGCATTCCTAGCCGGCATAAAATCTGGCCGTAACTGTAAAGAAAGCTGCATGGCGTTATATGCTTTATCCGGCTCCTTGTGCGCATAAAAGGCCTGACCGGTATAAAAATACATCTCCGGCAGCATGGGATGAATGGGATACAATGCCCTTACTTTGTCGATATTCAGCATCACGCTATCGGGTACATCCAGCTTCAGATAAGCAACACCCCTGTTCATATACCCCAGCACATAATTGTCCTGCATGGCAATTGCTTTGCTAAACAGTGATATACCCCGGCGCAGGTCTGCAATGCGGGTTTTCTCATCCGGCGCAGACTCTGAACGATTGACCAACGTACTCGCTACATTAACGTTTACGAGGAAACTGTTGGGCACAACGTTAATATCATGCGTGAACAAGGTATAATCGTCCTTCCAGTTGCGATTACGGGCGATGGTTTCAAAGCCACACAAAATAGTCATCAACACCATAAAACAGGCAAGCCCTACCCTGCCTATATTCGCAGGCTGTATCTTTTCCACCGCCCGGCACAACAAATATGCCAAAGCAATAGCAAACCCGACAGACGAATGATAAATAAGGCGCTCGCCCATGGTGGCACCGATGTCGAAAATAAAGTTGTTGACGAGCAGTAAGTTGAATAAATAAAAAGCAATGGCAAAACACAAGACGCTCCGCTTCTTAAAAAAGTAAAACAATCCACCAAATAATGAGAGGTGCACCAAAAGCGACAGCCATACGAGGGGATGCGAAAAGTCTTTGTAGGGTATCTGGTTGTATGAGTAGTCGGCAGACAGCGGATAAGGGACTACCAGAAGCTTCAGATAATTGAGGCTGGTGGCGATCTCCGTAGCTATTTTCTCACTGCCAGAGGCCAGCGCATAAGGATTGATCTGTATGTCGTTGTCGGCAAGCTCACTCCGGGGCTGCATGCCATTTGCTATCTGCAACCTAATGACCATATAAACTACTACGATGAGGATATAAGGTACGGTAGCCACAAAACTCTTCTTTAAAGAATCGCCCCTGAACAAATAGAATGACAATGGCAATAATGCTAACAATGTAATGGCATACTCTTTGGAGAGGAACGCCAGGAAGCAGCACAACAGCGCTACGCCAAGATGCAGCAGTTTCTTTTGTTCCCGGTACCTGAAAGCAAAAATAAAAGTGAGACAGATAAAAAGCAGGGACATGATCTCGTCACGGCTTTTCACATTCGCCAAAACCTCGGCATGAATAGGGTGAATGGTAAAAACGACCGCAGCAATAAATGCCATCAACGGCTGACGCCTGAAAACTATGGTGCGCAGGAAGTACAGCAGAACGATGACCGATAAAGTAAACCAAAGCACATTGAACAAATGCCTGATGTGCATGTTGTGGGCAAATTGCAGCTCATAAGGCGACTTAGGTTCCGGAGACATGCCATCGTGTATCACGCTGTCGACCTTATCTTTGGGAATGGCGCCAAAAAATTGCTGCTCGATAGCGAAGGTAACGATGGACAAGGGCCTGTAACGACCACCCGGCACCTGGTCGGAAGAATTGAGCTGCCTGTAATAACTATCGTAAGCATCTTTAGTAAGAATATCGAGGATGCCAGCAAAGCCTTCCAATACATATTCGTTCTGAACGATAACTATTGTATCATCAAGCGCGTAATTATTGGAAATAGTGTTACTATAAAAGATAAAAGCCAGCACAGCAATTATGCCAGCCTGAAGCCAGAAGCTATTCTGAAAAAATGAAAAACCTTTATCCTGCACCAACGCTTTCTCCTCGATGGCCACAATAGAACCTTCTGTAATCTTTTTGCTAACGTTTTTGGCCATTGTACGACAAAGATTACAACTACTTAGTGAACAGTATCAATTTGAGACCGCATACTGGCCCTGAGAATATTTATCGCCTGAGCTGCCTGCTTATAGTCGGGCTTCATATCCAAAGTCGTTTCCCACGCCCTTATAGCCTGCGGGTATTGTTTACGCATATAAAATGTAACACCAACATTGTAATACATTTCCGGCAACTTGGGGTGATTAGCGTACAACTTATGTGCCATGTCGAGACAGACAATCTCACTGTCGGGATTATTTAATTTGAAATATGCAAGGCCCTTATTGAGAAACGCGATCACATAAGTAGGGTGCAATTCAATAGCTTTATTGAGGAACTCAATGCCCCGATTCAGGTCTGCGGCCTTTTCTTCGGGCGTCTTTTCGAACTCTGCCATATCTATGAGTGATGCAGCGACATTGGCGTTTACCATAACGCTGTTGGGCGCCGTTTTCAGGTCGGCAGAGAACAGTGTAAAGTCATTTTTCCAATCGGCATTACGGTCTATTGTATCGATGCCACAAAGCACAATAATAATGACCATAAATGTGGCGAGTGAGGTAACACCCAAAGATTCAGGCTTAATTTTCTCCATACCCTTGTACAAAAAGTATGCGACGGCAATGGCAAAACCAAGCGATGAATGATAAATAAGACGTTCTCCCATGGTAGCGCCAATATCGAAAATGATGTTGCACACCATGGCGAGGTTGAGCAAATAAAATGCAATGGCGAAACACAGCACACTACGTTTTTTGAAATAGTAGAAAAAGGCCCAGATAAGACCCAAGTGCACGACGAGAGAAAGCCATACCTGCGGATGAGAGAAGTCTTTGTATGGTATCTGGTTGTAGGAGTAGTCGGCTGATAATGGATAAGGGAAAATGAGTAATTTCAGATAATTCAGTGTTGTTGATATTTCCGTAGCGATCTTCTCAAACCCGGTTGCAAAAGCATAAGGATTGTTGAGTATCTCCATATTAGAGTCTGCGTTCATGGGCTGGACGACCTGTAACCTCATGACGATGTAAACCGCTACAACGCCAACATAAGGCAGTGTCGCCATTATGCTGCGCTGTATAGAGCGTTTGTCGAAAATATAAAATGACAAAGGCAACAGTACAAGCATGGTGATCGCATACTCTTTGGACAGAAAAGCGAGGAGGTAACTCAACAACGAAACCCACAGCATCCACTTCTTCCCAAACTCCCTGTATTTAAACGCATAAATAAAAGTGAGGCAGAGGAAGAGCAGCGACATGATCTCGTCCCGACTCTTCACATTGGCGACCACCTCGGTATGTATAGGGTGGATGGTAAAAATAATAGTGGCTAACAGGGCCATCAGGGGGTTGCTACGGAATACAATATAGCGAAGGAAGTAAAGCAAGACAACGACCGACAATGTAAACCAAAGCACATTGAAAAAGTGCCTGATGTGCATATCGTGAATCTTCACTTTTTCGTATGGATCATGTACCCCCAGTGTGATGCTATGATTGAAGAAGCTGTCGATCTTATCTTTAGGAATGGCACCAAAAAACTGCTGTTCGATAGCGAACGTCATAATGGATAATGGCCTGTAACGGCCACCCGCCAACTGGTTTGAAGAATTATATTGTTTGTAGTAGCTGTCGTAAGCATCTTTGGTGAAGATATCAGGTATGCCGGCAAACCCTTCCAGGGCGTATTCATTTTGTATGATAACGATAAGGTCATCGTGCGCAGATTCATTTTTGACCGTATTAAAGTAAAAAATAAACGATAACGCTGCTACAATAAAGGCTTGCATCTTAAAGTCATACAACCACGCTGGTATCATTGGGTGCATCACCATAGGTTCATTCTCCACCGGGGGGAAATGATGCATAGGGGTTGCCGCCTGAACTGGTTTCTTATTTGTGCTTTTTGCCATTGTTATTAAGTGATAGCCAAATGTAATTATTTATATCTTCACGTCATAGCCACCATTATTGTATTTACCATAATGTTTAAACAGAACTGAATGGTATACTTTATTTCGGTAACAAATTTGCACTGTAAAGTATATCTATAGCATTTTTCGCCTTAGGATAATCTGGGTTTACAGCAAGTGATTTCTGCCATGCCTGAAGTGCCTTTGTATATTCAGCTTTTTTATAAAAAAGTACTCCAGCATTAAAATATACCTCCCAGAGAAAAGGGTAAGCAGGGTTGATCTCTTTCACCTTATCTACGCAGACAATAAAGCTATCAGCTTGTTTTGCCTTAAAAAAAATTGCAGACTTATAGATATATCCCTGCAAAAACTTGTTGTCGATTGCGATGGCCCTGTTGAAGTAGAGGAGTGCATTATCGACATCGCGGTTACGTTCACTCTCGTTTTTTTCATCCTCGCTTTTATTCATATACATAATAGCCACATTGCCGTTCATGAGGAAGCTATTGGGCACAACCTTTATATCGTGCATGGATAAAGTAAACGTATCTTTCCAATCTGCGTTGCGCTGAATGATCTTATACCCACAAAGCACCACCAGGAGCATCATTAACATGCCCAGCCCTATTTTCCCAGACGTAGACCGCATAGCAGCATGGCATAAAAGATATGCTACTGCGATGGCAAAACCTACCGATGAATGATAGATAAGCCGCTCGCCCATGGTGGCGCCGATGGAGAATACAAGGTTGCTGATCAATAACAAATTGAGCAGATAAAAAGCAATGGCAAAAGCCAGCACACTGCGCCTGCGCACAAAATACACAAACGCAACAATGAGCCCTGAATTCACCAAAACAGATAGCCAGACTGCGAGGTTAGAAAAATCTTTATACGGTATAGTATTGTAAGAATAATCTGACGACAACGGGTGAGGAAAAATAAGCAGCCGGAGGTAATTAAGACAAGTGGATATCTCTGTGGCAATTTTTTGGGAACCGGTAGCATAGGCATACGCATTGTTCTGGATGGTGTCAGCCGTGTCGCTGATTAAGGGGTGGACAATCACGTACCTTACAAATACATAGAATGTGGCCAGCACAAGGTATGGCAGAGTTTCCTGTATACTTTTTGTGATTGTATCCTTATTAAACAAATAAAAGGCCAGTGGCAACAGTAGTAGCAAGGTTATCGCATACTCTTTAGACAACAGGGCGAGTAAAAAGCATATAACCGAGAGCACCTGCATCCACTTCTTTT
>JABDCE010000056.1 GCA_013288285.1 Bacteroidota bacterium | reverse complement strand
ATGCCATGGGCGAATACCTTTGTCTTTTGGGGAGATGAACGCTGCGTACCTTTTGGCAATAAAGACAACAATGCGTATGCTGCCATACACCTCCTGCTTGACAAGGTTGCTGTTCCGCTATCAAATATATACAGGATACCTGTTGATTTTCCGCCGCCTATTGCTGCAGAAGCATACGAGCGCACTTTGAGAAACTTCTTCACGACTGATGAACCCTCCTTCGATCTGATACTGCTTGGGCTTGGAGAAAACGGTCATACTGCGTCATTGTTTCCGGGTACTGCTATCATCAACGAAAGTGCACGTTGGGTTAAAGAGGTGTATGTTGAAGAGCAAGCGATGTATCGCATTTCCATGACAATTCCCATCATAAATAGATCTCGTAACATCCTTTTCCTGGCAGAAGGCACTGGTAAGGCTGGTATCTTGAAAAAGGTTTTAAGTGATGCCGAACCCGACAAGTATCCAGCGCAATTGATCAAACCTGTTAATGGCAATTTATATTGGTTCGTTGATGCGAAAGCCGCAGCTTTATTACCAAGCGGAATACAAGAGTGACATATAAAATGCTTTACAACTAGATTTACAAAGTGATAGCTTAAATAAACGGGCATTTTATTCCGAAGGAAGGCCATATGACAATGTATCGGGCTTCTATATGGCCATTGATCGAGCAGTTTTTTCCAGTCTGCAAATACCTTTCAAAACCAGCGCAGAGGGACGGTTTTATCTTTTTAAGAATTGCTCTGTAGATCTGCCATAGAGATTTCCCAATTCGGTGCAGCTAACAGATTCCATATTCGCATAGTTTTTATCAACCCTGCCATTGCCGCGGTTAATGCGATCCTTACGACCTTTGTGCATTCAATAATTCTGGCATGGCTGGTAAAAAACCACAAGAAATACCATTTTCGGTGCTTGATTTAGCTCCTATTACCGAGGGTAATACTGCAGCTACGTCGTTTAAGAATAGTCTTGATCTGGCTCAACGGGCTGAACAGCTGGGATATAACCGGTATTGGCTGGCAGAGCATCATAATATGGATAGTGTAGCGAGCTCTGCCACTGCGGTACTTATAGGTTACATAGCCGGCGGGACAAAAACAATACGTGTGGGTAGCGGCGGCATAATGTTACCGAATCACGCGCCGCTTATAGTAGCCGAGCAGTTTGGTACGTTGGCTTCATTATATCCTGATCGCATAGACCTGGGACTTGGCAGGGCTCCGGGGACAGATCAATTAACCTCTGCCGCGCTGCGTCGCGGCAGAATAGAAACCGCAGAGGATTTCCCTTCCGACATACAAACATTGCAACAACTTTTCTCGGCCGATAACAGTACCGCCAAGGTAAGGGCGATACCAGGCGAGGGACTGAATATACCGATATGGATATTGGGCTCGAGCGCAGACAGTGCACGTCTTGCGGCAATGCTGGGCCTACCCTATGCATTCGCCAGTCATTTTGCACCATCGCAGTTTCTTACCGCTATTGACATATACCGCAGAGGTTTTCGACCGTCGCAGTATCTGGATAAGCCTTACGTGATGGCATGTGTGAACGTGATAGCTGCCGATACAACCGCAGAAGCGCAGTATTTATCCACATCGTTTGTGCAGCTACTGAAGGGTATTGTAACAGGTAAGCGCAAGCCGTTGCCGCCTCCGGTTACCAGTATAGAGCATCTGTTGACCAATGAAGTACAGGCGCTCATTCATCAGATGATGCACTATTCATTTATAGGTGATGTGCAAAAGGTTTTGCATGAAATTACAAAGTTCCTTACGGAAGGACAAGTAGATGAGATCATGGTAACGAGTCATATATACGACCACATAGCACGTGTGCACAGTTACGAACTGCTGAAAGAAGTTATCCGCCCTTGTTAGATGCAATTTCGCGGCGTCGAACGAGTATTCTAAAGGGCCGACCTACATGCACTTTTACACATAGCTTTTCCCTATTGGCCCAACTTCAAGCCAATCACACAAAAAAACCAGTCGTTAAACTGGTTTTTGGGGAGTTAAGTGAGATTGCCGTAAGCTTCGTGTATCCTATGCGCTTTAATAGCTGTTATTGTTTTTTCAGATAACCGAAAATACCGTAAGTCTCGCTTTGGGGCCCTGCGGTAAAATAGAGTGTATTAACATCGAGCGAACCTGCTGTGCTTTGCGGAAAAGTAATTGCCCAAAGCCCGTCAATAGATATCGGCGTGCTGCCATTCATCAATTGGCCCTGGTAATTACCATTTGCATCAAAAATATTGATCCTGCCATCGCCAAAATTTCCGATAAGTATAGCATTGCTGACCAAGCCAAATCCTGATGGCGCCTGGGCGATGCCCCATGGAGAATTGAGCGTACCCTGCGAAGCAAAACGCTTTACAAAGACACCAGCCGGGGTGTATATGTCAACATAACCGTTACCCGCACCAGCCTGGTCATCCATATTATCAGGACTCTTTTGTTTGGCATAGGTGATATATAACTGCCCCCCTATATTCTGAATATTGAAAGGAGCAAAACCCGCCGGCATTGAAGGATCGACAAATGGCTTATTGGTAACATAATTAAACGACTGGTCAAACACATCCACCTTTGCATTGTGAATATCTGCGACATAAATAAAATTCGCAGTACCATCATTGGCTATAGCAATGCCCTTATATACAGCATTAGCTGCTGATCTGTCGGCTACTGCAATAGTGGAATCTCCGGTGTTCCATGCCGATACGATTCCATCTTCGGTAACATAAATGAATTTTGAGGCCTGACCGTTTGCCGGGATAATAAAGTTTGTGGTGCTGTTGTATACCACACCAGATGGGGATGCGCCGTTAGCTACGCCCTGCAAGGGAATACCAACATTGGCCAGTACCTGACCACCGGTACCATTATATACCGAAGTACTGCCGCTATGATTATTAGCAATCCAAAACACTCCTGTAGGGCCAATTGCGATGCCCCATGGATTGTCGAGGTTGGTGTCAACACGGGCAGCGTTGTACCCTCCCGTATCCGCCACGAGGTTCGTTTGGGCATAGCTTGGCATAGATGACGTGCTGCTTTTCTTGCAGGCGACAGTTGTTATGCACAAGGCGGCAACAATAACTGCTATGTTCAATAACATAGGCTTCTGTAAAACATTCGTTTTCATAATTTAGCTTTTTGCAAAACAATGTGTAAAACTATGCCAGATCAACCTGAAGACGTTTTTGTGATTTTTCGCCTACCTGATTCCCAACATTATAAACAGGTTGGGGAAAGCCGGATTAAATACGATTTATCGCTTCTTTCAGCTTTAAGTTATCTCTTTGCTGATTTGTGAAGATTATATCCCAATTCATCGGGATTAGTATCCAATATCCCATGGGATGGCATCTTTTTACAAGCTTCCTGTTGAGACAAAAAATCAGGACTATTGCCCAGCCACCAAAGTCATTAATAAAAACACCATCTCAACATTTAACTAAGCAGGCATGAAGAAATTATTAGTGATCATAGGGTTGTTGCTTATTCTTGGCAGTTGCGTAAATGACAAATACAATACCCTCTTCCCGGCACAAACAAGTTGTGATACTACCACGGTGACCTATTCCAAAGATATCGCCCCAATAATTGCGGCAAATTGCGCCATAAGCGGAGGCTGCCACGACGCCGCAGGGGCACTTATCAGCGGGCATGACTACACGACCTATGCCGGTGTAGCAGCAGTAGCCAGTTACAACTTTATCGTAACCGACATAAACTGGATACCGGTAGCAGGCCATACCGATATGCCTAAAAACGGCATTAAATTGTCTGGTTGCGATATTGATAAAATAACCCGCTGGGTGAACGAAGGAGCGCCAAATAACTGATACGATTAACTAATTCTGACCATCAAATTACTTTATGAC
This sequence comes from Bacteroidota bacterium, assembly GCA_013288285.1. Taxonomy (GTDB): domain Bacteria; phylum Bacteroidota; class Bacteroidia; order Chitinophagales; family Chitinophagaceae; genus Nemorincola. Next base: position 10,870 of record JABDCE010000056.1, on the reverse strand, counting down.
AAAAAAAATTTTCCTCTTCCTGCTGTGTTCCGCTATGTATACAATAGCCAATGCCCAGGATGACAGCATGGAAGAAATGATAGACAGCAGCAATGTGCAGGCGCCAAAGAAAGCTCCCATAAAAGTATTTACAGCCACTCGTATTATCAATGGCAACAGTGTAGCGAATTTAGACGCAGGCGTGCTCGACTTCCGTATCTCGCACCGTTTTGGAAAATTAAGCGAGGGATCACAAAATTTCTATGGTTTGGATGATGCCACAACAAGGGTAGGGCTAGACTACGGGATCACCAAATGGCTGATGGTCGGCATAGGCCATAGTGTGCTTAATAAAGAAGATGATGGGTTTATGAAAATAGCGTTATTGCGGCAACGACCACGCATGCCGGTTAGCCTAAGCTATGGAGGAGAGATATCTGAACAAATGACCCCGGCACCCACTCTGCCGGCAGGCGATAAATGGCTGTTAGACTACCGGCTTTATTATACTAACCAATTACTTATCGCAAGGAAATTTACCGATTGGCTGTCATTGCAATTAATGCCCACTATTGTACATTACAATCTGGTAGACAGCGCGAAGTTTTCGAATAATACGATTGCCATAGGCATTGGAGGAAGAATAAAAATCACAAAACTCTTATCAGTTACCGGGGAATATTATTACCGACTTACCAATGCAACGCTGTTGTATGACGGCCTACCTACGTACAATGCCTTATCCCTGGGCTTTGAAATAGAGTCCGGTGGTCATGTATTCCAGATGGTGCTTACCAACTCGCAGGGGTTGACAGGGCGGTCATTCATTGGGCAAACAACGGACAATTGGGCTAAGGGGCAATTGCATTTCGGCTTCAATATTTCGAGGGTGTTCAGGATCATAAAACCTAAAGACGGGTAAGCAATAAAACACCCGGATATTTCTAACATAAAATAAACAAATCAACTAACGTCTAAAATCCAAACTATGAAAAACAAAATTCTGAGTACTGCCATAGCGCTACTTCTTTTTCCGGCGGGTGTTTTCGCCCAGACAACATGGAAAGCTACATCGGGGGCTGTTTCATTTAAAATCAAAAATGCCGGCATTACCGTTACCGGGAGATTCAGCGGATTCAACTCTACTTTGGCTTTTGGCGCTGATAAGTTAGCTTCCTCATCGCTCAAAGGATCGGTGGATGTGGGTACCATCAAGACGGGCAATGACAAAAGAGATGAAGACCTGAAAGGCGATAAATATTTCGATGCAGGCAAGTATAAAACGATTGAAATAAAATCTGTAAAACTGTATAAAAAAGGTGCGCAATATGCTGGCCTTTTCAATGTAACCATAAAAGGTGTAACCAAGCAGGTGGAAATACCCTTTTCATTTACGCAGCATGGAAATGAAGCGGAATTCAAAGGTGATTTCACCATTAACCGCAGGGATTACGGTGTGGGGGGCAAAACGCTTACTATGTCGGACGATGCAGACGTAAGCATTGATGTAAAAGCAAAGAACTATGGAACGATGGCAAAATAAATCATACCTGATGAAAAAAATAACGCTTTTCTTATTCTTAATACTGATCAGGCAGATCGTTTTTGCACAAAAAAATGAACCGGGCTATGCTGGTGTTTATCTAACCAAGGAGAATTTTATCAATAATCGCATATCCTACAAAATAAATACCGGCAACAAGGGGTATAAGCTTGAATTTCCTCCAATTGCAGACTGGGCGCTGGAGATCAGGAGCGTCACGCCGGACAGTGTACACAAATTCAAACCAGGGACAGTGTATGGCTACTACGACAATGGAAAAATTTACAGATACGCCCCGGATGATGATCAATACGTACCCGAGGACTATTATAAAATAGTGGATGACAAGGGACTTATTATTTACACATCTGAATTTAACGGTGGCAGCGAACACTACTACAGTGTTGACCTCGGCTCGCCGATCCGGCGGCTGAACTATAAAAACCTGAAAGAAGATTTTAAAACACGGCCTGAATTCGTTAGCTCAATAAAAAGGTTAAACGACAGAGAAGTTCCCGGCGACATGGCAAAACTTGATGACCAGGGAAACTTTATTGTCAATAAAATTTACAGAGAGACTATTGTAAAATAGAGAACACTGACATCGACCTTTTTAAATTATGGGGTTGCATTTCTGACTATTCCGTAAACTTTTTTCGCAAAGCGTATGCCAAACTGATCAACGTATTTAGCCATCAGCCATGAGCAAACTATTAAAACGGGGATCATAGCAACGAAGCTGATCAGCACGCTCTCGTTGTAATTGGAACCATCATATACTTTCAGGAAGAGCCAGGAACCAAACGAGCCAATTAGTATGGGATGGAGCAGGTATAGGGAAAATGAAATGTATCCCAGGAACGCAAGCGGCTTCAGGTTTGCTATCCTTTGCAGGAAAGGCGACAATACAAAAACAACTACCAGAAAATAGGCTGTCACGCCGGCACACCAGGGGGTATAATCCCAAATATTGTTTTTCACTGCTTCCTGCCACGTACCCGGCAGCGGGCCGACGAAGGGCACGGAGGCCAAAGCCAGGCTGAGCGGAAGCAACACTATTGCTAATAAATTTGTGACTATCCCGCCGGAGTTTTTCACCTTCTGCTCTATGTAGAAAAGTGTCATGCCGAGCAACATATCCTCATAGAGCGGCTGCTTCATGATGAAAAAATAAACCATTGGGAGCAACAGCATTGGCAACTGGAATCTTTTGGTGAAATGCGTGAATAGCAGGAAAGTAAACACAAAGAGTGATCCATAAAACTCCCACGACATTGTCCATAAGCATGTATCGAAGCTGGCTACACCAACGAAGAGGGAACTGCCATACAAAATGTTTTCAAAGAGCAACCTGGTTGGGTTCCCTATATGCCATAAATTACTGAACCAGTTCGACATTGATATCTGGCTGACAGGATCATTGAAATACAGGTGGCTCATCAACAAAATGTAAGATAGTATGATGACGAATGTTATGGGCATAAACAGCCGCAGGAATCGCCTGAAGAGCCCGGATATTAGCGCCTCGACATCATTTGAACTGAAGTATTTATGACTTAAAACATATCCGCTGAGTACAAAAAATACAGACACATAGAAAGTTCCGCTGTTGAGGAAACTGAGAATACTATGTGTATATGCTATCTCTAATCCATCCAGGTGAGAAAGCTCGGGCTTCAACGTATTCCATGCAGGATAAAATGCCAGTGAGAAGTGGTTAAGAAACACACCCAATGCAGCAACACCCCTGATCCCATCGAGATATGCAATGGTTTTGTCTTGTCTGACCATAAACTGGATATGCGGTTTAATAGCAAGGTAATAACTTCATGGATAAAAAGGAAACTGTCCCCGACTGCTTGATGCCAAACTCAAAACCTCGCAGTAATGTGGTTTTTACTAGTGGTGAGTATTATCAAATCCTTTTACCCCCCTATCATTACCGTAAAACATCCCAATACAATACTTCCGCCATGGGCGCAGGCATCGCCCATGCGTGCGGCAGGCATGCCGCCTATTATCACAGTTGCAGAACCCTTTACAATGCTGTCGGGCGGGCCCACACACACCAGCATATCACCCACACGTGCGGCAGGCAGTTTGCCAATAAGCACAGTAGCGCAACCCGGGCCAACTATCGGGCCTCCCACATGCGGAACAGGCGGTGTTCCCGGTGTAACCATCGGGCATACGTGTAAATCTGTTAGTCTTGCTGCTGCTGGCATATATCTTATTTACTAGTTGATCATTACTATGGAGCCTTTTACCGTCACTTCGCCCGACGCGGTAAGTTGTGCAGAAGCACTACCTTGCACCGTAGCCTGCATTTGTGCCTGCGCCGAAAAATTGAGGCCCGATATTTGCGCGTCACCCGAGGCCGTTATACTCGTGCCGGAGCCTGAATTAGTGGAAATTTTTCCCTGGGCCTTGATGTTAATATCACCAGCGCTATTGATGCTAATACCACTTGATGACATGGTAATGGTGTTGTTATTCTGATCAACGATAGTGATGGACTTTTGGTCATCACTCAAAGTAATAGAATTTTTTTGTGGCGTTTGTATAGTTACAATCCCTTTGTCATCATTCATTTCAATCTTTATGCCCGACCTGGTCACTATCGCCTTCATTGTGTTCTTCTCATCTGGTGTGTAGGGTGGAACATTTATACTGCTATACAATGCCCCCAGGATGACCGCATAACGGGGGTCATCGTTAAGGAATCCCAATATCACTTCATCGCCTACTTCGGGATAAAAGTAACTGCCCTGGCCTCCTGTAGTTGTGTAAAAAGTAGAAAGTCGAGCCCATACGATAGTTTCTGATGCATCGATGATTGGTATTTTCACTTGCACCCTGAACTGGTTATCAGGGTCTGCATCTATTTTGCTTACTACCCCTATCTGCAACCCTTGTATGCCTGGAAGCAGGCCGGAAGCCGCAGGTGCCATAATGTGGTCATTACGCTCAGCTATCGACATCGGGGGTATGCCTATTGCTATTTCAGTGATCCAGTTGCCCTGCTTTATAGTATGGTTAACTGCCGATACATATGCATTGCCGTTGAAACGCGCTCCCAGTCCATCTATTTCCACCAGCGTACCAGGATTAGCTGATGCATTGCCCTGGAAAGATATGGTTCCACATATTTTCGACATCACGGATTTTATCGACGCGGCATTGGCCCATGCTTGCAAACTATCCTGCTCAATGGGAGCGGATGATTGCAATAAATACTCAGCAGGAGCAGCCACAGACGCCAATGCTGAGGTCGATATATTACCAGGCACACTCACCCCTGGAGCATTAGATGCTGCCTGTATTATAGCTTGCTTAGACGCATCCCATGAACTGGAGTGTACCGCGGATAACTGATTGCGCGCATCCATTTCAAGGTCGAATTTTATTATTGAATCTCCGTACTTGAGTGAGAGAGTGGGTGTCTGCGAAGTATTGACTTTCTTTACTGAAACCTTATTTTGATCAACCAAAACCACCATGCCACTCGCATCAGCACGACACAGGAGGAAGTCCCAATCGGTAGCATAGTACTGAACAATATTTTCAAGTACAGTAACTGTCGGATCCACTTCGCAACTTAGACCGGAATAACTGCCTACCACACGTGAGATCAGGTCGCTATCTTTTAACTTAGTGAAATAGGCATTTTTTCTGCCTATTGTCATTTTCACGGCTGTATCCTGAGCTTCGATCACCAATGCTGACATATTACCATCAAGTATTTTCACCGCATGCTTGATGATGATGCCGGAAAAGATAACAGTAGACTGTTCTTGATACCCTGCCTTGATTTGCAATATATTGCCAGGCACAAATGTGCTGCCGCCGCTAATGATAAAATCCCCTGCAGACCCATCCCCATCCGCTATCTGTATACGCGCGTAAGGTATCTTATTCACTTCCTTCACAACAGATACAGACAACAACAGGTAAGTACTATCAATGGGTTTGCCATTTACCAGTATAGAGAAGTTGACTAGGTCTGTCTCTTGTTTTAAAGGGGACGGTGCCATGGGGATCGTTTTGGTCACAATATAGAGGGAAACACCTGATGTTACTAATCGGGCAGTCACCTTTTCAAAACATATTTTATATATTTGAAGAATAAAACCAAAACATGGCAATAGCACTTTGGATCATACAGGGATTGCTGGGTCTGCTGTTTGTAATAACAGGCAGCTTTAAATTTTTTCAATCCAAAGAGAAGATCATTGCCAGCGGCGGCACCTGGGCTGAGGATTTTGCACCGGGTATAATTAAAACAATAGCTGGCTTAGAACTCATCAGTGGGTTTATGGTAATAGTGCCCCGATTATTGGGGTATGGGCGCTGCATTACTTCTATAAGTGCAGCGTCTATTGCATTGATAATGATCGGGGCAATATTTATACACGTAAGGCGTAAGGAATACAAGCATGCAACTATTAATGCAGTATTCCTGCTTATGGCTTTATTTGTAGCTTATGCAGGTATGCCTTCTTGATGAGCATTAAAACGTACTATAATGAAATATGCTATTGTAGCGCTTCTGATCTTATTTACCCCTATTGCAGCATCAGCACAAAAGGACGTCTTTTGGGCCGATGGGGGCATGTGTCTTTCTCAACTCCTCCCCGGAGCATCTGCAACATACAATTATAATGTAGGCAAGCATCTTGGCCTGGGTGCCGGGTGCCAATTATATGAATTTCACGTTACAGAGCCCGAATACCAGTATGTTCCTGCATTGTACTGGGATGTGCGATTTAATATGCGCTTGCGAAAAAGAACGCAGTATTTCGTCTTTCTGGATCTGGGCATTAACTTGTATAAACAGAATGGTGAGTCCTGGAACTCAGGGGACAGCTATTACTATGTTCAGGATGATAATGGCATGTATACCGGTTTCGGAATCGGATATTTTCGTCCTAAGTCAATTCGCGGCAGTGGCCATTATGTGACACTGAAACTGATCTCCAATAGTTACAATGCAGATGCATATAATTATGCTACAAGGGAAAGAGGTACTGAACGATGGGGCGACCAGACTGTTGTAGTTTCTTTCGGATTTAAATTTAAATGACGAGATTTACCTCGATGAGTATTCTCTTTCATTAAATTCACCCAACCGGTCAAAAGCCTTCACTATCTTGCTCTGTAAGGCAGCGTTACTATCCCAATTACCTGCTATAGGAATAATCGAGTCCCAGTCAACATCTTCACTATTCAAATGGTATTGTTGGGCTTTACTACTGATGGCTCTTCCATTTTTATCAAAACTAACACTGCCTACCCTCGTAGTATTCTTCTTTATGGCTATAAATATCGGCCGGTGAACATAGGCGTTTGCATTTACGGATCCGCTTCTTTGACAATTAGTTATTTTTGCGCTTACTATGGCGGTTAGCAGTACCTGGTAAGTATAAGTCTCCCTCAGCTTTCCTTTTATGAAAATATCGTTCTGAATATCTATTTCATCTTGTTTCCACGAGACGTGAGATACAATTTTATCCTTGAAGTTTTTAGAGATCGTCGCGTCGGATTCCGTTGCCGCATCTGGCAAAAGATTAACGTTGACACACATTTTTGTTGAATTCAGACGATTGCCATTCTTGTTCGGAATAGAATCGTTCAGCGTCAGTTTTTCCCGCAGCCACTTCACGGTTTCTTCCTTCGTTTGTCTATTCTGCGCAATACCGCTCCAGGGGAAGAAAACAATAAGCGAGAGCAGGATGGCGAGACGCATAAACGCAGTTTTCAATAAAGGTAACGATTCTATATACAAAATATATTAAGATTGGCCTAAGCATTTGTTGGACTGCATACGCCCGTAGAAAGAGGCCACTTAGATAGTTTTTCGGTAAATTTGACAGAGCAATAAAACACCCCAAAATCCAAATTATGAAAACAGAATTCAAACACGCGCATTCCGACGCCCGCAGGCGCTTCATCTCACAGGGGCTAACCATTGCGGCGATTGGCAGTGTAGGCGGTTTAGGTTTTCTTTCGGGCTGTAAAGACAAGGACGACGATGATGACGGACAGAAAGTGTCTCCGCCTGAAGACCTGATGCAGGAGCATGGTTTATTGAACCGCGTATTGCTCATTTACGACACTTGCAAGATACATCTGTCAATCAACGAAAATTTTCCGCGGGAAATGCTGGTGAATGCAGCAGATATTATCAGGACATTTGTAGAAGACTATCATGAAAAGCAAGAAGAGAATTATTTATTCCCGCGATTCCAAAAGGCAAATCAGTTAACTGACCTGGTACAGACATTACTACAGCAACATAAGGCTGGCAGGGTACTGACTGACCAGATAACGCAATTAGCTAAGATTGCATCACCGGTTGATACAGACAATCAAAAGTTGCTGAAAGCACTGACAGATTTCAATATCATGTACCGGCCTCACGAGGCAAGAGAAGACACCATTCTTTTTCCCGCTTTTCGGAAATTAGTTTCCAGACATGAGTATGACGCACTGGGCGAAGAGTTCGAAAATAATGAGCATAAGCTTTTTGGCAAGGGTGGCTTTGAAACCATGGTAGACAACGTAGCCAACATTGAAAAAACACTAGGCATTTACGATCTGAACCTGTTTACTCCCAAACAATAAGAGCATTATTCTCCTATTTGATCCCCTACTTACCGAAGACCTCCTTGCGGTGCGCACGCCCCCAGATACGCATTTCGTTGATGATTCGCTCCAGTGTACGTCCATGGCTGGTAAGCTCGTATTTTACGGTTACTGGCTTGGTTTCCATTACCGTCCTTTTTACAAGTAGGTTGGTCTCCAGGTCCTGTAGTTCCTTAGCCAGCATTTTACTGCCTATTCCATTTATGATCCGCAGTATCTCCATGAACTGCAATGTACCGCCGCAGTTGAGCGTGGTGATGATCTGTATTTTCCATTTGCCACTGAGTATGGCAATGGTATCTTTTGCTGCCATCAGTTCATCTTCTTTGGTACATGTAACGTCAAGTACAACCGGTTCTTTCCTTTTCACGTTGTGAATATTGGTGCTGTTACAAATTTACAGGAAAGATATTGGCTACGCACTTCCCTGGAGGGAACTACTTTCCTGCCGGGAAGATAAGCATCAAGCAACCGTTTGCTCACTAATTTTGACAAAGAAAAGTCAAACAAAATCAGAATTATGTCAGCAATATTCACAGATGCCAATTTCGATGCCCAGGTGCTGGGATCAGACAAATTATCCATAATCGACTTCTGGGCTACGTGGTGCCCGCCTTGCATAGCGTTAGGGCCCACTATCGACTCTCTTTCCAGGGATTTTGAAGGTAAAGTAAATGTAGGGAAGCTAAACGTTGATGAAAATCCCAACGTCTCAATTAACTACGGTGTAACCAATTTACCCTGTGTGTTATTTATTTACCAGGGAAAAATAGTAGACAAGCAAGTGGGCGCAGCGCCAAAGTCAGTCTATGACAAAAAGGTCAGGAAGTTATTGGAGACTTGCCTGTAACTATAAGAACAATTCATACAAGAGCCTCGCAAATTGCGAGGCTCTTGTATGCTGCAAACGTCTGAAAAGAGTGTTTGTCATATTCTGGTAAAATATTTGTGTTTAACAAAAAACCAACATCCCTCTTCCCTCGTAAGTATTCAAGCACTGTATTCTTAACAGGGTAAATAACTCAATTATGAAAAAAGCCTCACTAAAAAAGATTGTTGGTTGGTCGCTGTCTGTTTTTGCAATACTTATACTCGTTCTTGGCGTACACATTTACTGGGTGACCCGGCCGAAAGCACCCGACGCCCATACCATTGTGATGGCGCGAATAGATTTTAAACAAGACTTAAAACAGGCAGATGCCGATAAAATAACACAGTGGCTATATGCGCAGCAAGGCATAGATCATGTATTGTGCAATCCCACTACACGCATTGCGGTGTTCACATTCTTCCCCGTAAAAAACTCAGCAAACAATATTATTTCAGCACTCGTATCCAATCTCAATTATAAGGCCGTGCGCTTTATACCCAGTGCTGAGGATATGAAAGCAGGTTGCCCCGTAGCCGCCACTTCTATATCATACAAAGCTTACCATTTCGTCAGTAGTATTTTTTAAACTTTTAAAACCAAACAACAACATGAAGAATGTGAAGATCAGGACAGTATTAATGTCCGCAATTGCAGTAGTGGCCCTCGGCGCTACGTTAATGATGCCGTCATGCAAGAAGAAAGACACTACGACCATGACGTTGTATGACTCCCTTGGGGGAACAACTATGGTGGCAGACCCATCCAACAGTGGGCAGATGATAGAAAAGGGACGCTTAGGCATCAGGAGCGTGGTAGACAGCGCTATATTCATAATAGCTGCAGACGCGTCTATCAATAAATATTTTACCGTATTGCTTGCTGAGGTTACCGCCGGGAATCTTTCTGGCTTCAGTGCACTCTCCAAGAACCTTACCGACTTTTTCTGCGTAGCAACAGGTGCAAAGAATTTCACCTACTCAGGCAAAAACATGGTTGATGCTCATAATCCCGCCACAAACTCCCGTATCAGTGGTAAAGTGGACGCTGGCGATTTCAGTCAGTTCATAAATGACGTTGGCGCAAGCGCCGGTAAAAATCAGTTGCCCAGTTACCTGACTGCCCGCCTGGTTACCGTAATGAACTCAGTGATGGGTCAAGTGGTCCAAAAAATAGTTAGTCATTAATAAAGCTAGAACCCGCTCATAGAACGGGTTCTAGCTTTATTCTATGAAATAACAATATCACTGCTCATTTCAGCTTTCATTACGTTTCAATCGGCTGTGCCAGTGCGAAAGCATTGAATACAAACCTACACAGCCGGGCTATTGTTCTTTATCATCCCACCGGCTACCCAGTCGTCCCAGGTTTGCAGCTTGTCAGCCGCAAGCGGAGTGCCACCGGGCGGCATTGGGTTCGTCGATTCACGCCCCGGCTCATAACCATGGAGCGCAATAGTTATGCGCTCATTCAGGAATTTTACAGATTCATAATCCGTGAGGTCAAGTGCAAACACACCATCAGCGGTGGCAATACCTATCTTCAGCATGGGACTCCTGTAAGGCTTGAACATAGGTGCTATATCGTCATCGAAAGTAATGATCTTATCAGGCATGGTATTTTGTTTTTAAGGTGATTAATTGTGTGTCAGGTTGGTGGTAATAACCCATTCTTCGGGTTTGTCATTCTTAGCTATATCACTAAGCTCAGGTGCTATGTAAATATTCAGCCTCGTCTTGCCGTTTGCGCCGGTGTGCGCATCGTCCATATGTGTCAACTGCCAATTCGCCACCGTTCCCGCCAGGTATTTGCTCCGGAATGCCTTATCGGTAATA
>JABDCE010000055.1 GCA_013288285.1 Bacteroidota bacterium | reverse complement strand
GGCATACCACGGCGGTTTGGCGCTATAACTATATAGCCCTGTGCCGCCATCAGCTGAAAATTCCACCGTATGCTATAGAACTGCGACAGAGCGCTCTGCGGGCCGCCCTGGCAATACAGCAGCGTTGGGTATTTTTTTGTCGGGTCAAAGTCCGGAGGATAAATAACCCAGGCATGCAGCGTAGCACCATCTGATGTAGGTATGGAGCGCAACTCTGTTTTGCTCATCAGCAGCTTATGGTATATTTCATCATTCTCAAAGGTTAGCGCGCGCATATCGCCATATTTTGGCTTTACGGCATATATCTCGGTGGCGTGGTTCATATCGCAGCGGGTCACTATTATCTCGTCCCTGGCCTGCCCTACTATTCCGTTTATGTCCCACTTGCCCTTTGTTACTATATCTACGTTGGAGCTGGTATTGTCTTTCTCATTAAATGGCACTACAAACAACTGCTGGGTACCTTCAAAGGGCGCATTGAAGTATATTTTAGAATCATGGTCGGCCCAGATGAACCCTTCAACAGTCCCATCCCATTTAGCGGTCATGTTCGTTACTTTTTTGCTGGCCACTTCCATCACTACTATATCATTCTTATCAGCCTCATATCCGTCACGGCCCATACTCAGCCATGCCAGGTATTTCCCGTTCTTGCTGAATGTTGGCTGCACATCATAGCCCAGCATTCCTTCGGTCCAGTTCTCTGTCTTGCCCGAGTTTAGGTTGTAATAATACAGGTCGGTATTTGTGCTCTGCGCGTATTCTTTCCCGAATTTCTTTTTGCATACGTAAATAAATCCTCTGCCGTCAGGAAACCACGTCAGGTCTTCTGCTCCGCCAAATGGCTTCTGCGGACAATCATAAGGTTCGTCTTCCATGATGTCCTTTGGTGCGCCGCCATCCTTCAGGTTCACTACGAAGATGTGCGAATATTTACCATCCTCCCAGGTATCCCAGTGCCGGTCATCAAGGTCGGTGTATACCCTTGCGGTCGTGTTAGGCAGGTCGCTGTATATATCCGTGCCCAGCATTGGTTTTACCAGCACGTCTTTTGAGAATGCTACAAACTTCCCATTGGGCGATACCCATACGTTCTCAGCATCCTGCAGGCCATTGTATATCTCCTTCCAGGTAGCGCCACTGTCTGTGCTCTCATACAGAAAGTTATCGTAGGTGCTGTACCAGGTGCTTTCATAACGCTGCGTTATGGTTTTGCCGGCCTCTGTTGTCCACTCTTTCTTCTCGCCATCGTTCACGCTCACCCTATACAGGTGCATCACGCTTTTCTCTGTCTTCCAGTCCACCGTTTTAGCGGAGTAATACACATATTTCTGGTCACGGCTTATGCCACTGGCGCTTACGCGGTGCAGGCTCCACAGTATCTCTGGCGTCATGCGGTCCTGTGCCATTGCGGCCAGGCCCAGGAGTAATAGTAAAGGTAAAAGTGTGCGTTTCATATATATGCTGGTGTGTTTATTCTTTAAATGCTATGGTCTCTATTTCCCTCCGGCCTTATCCTTCATCCCTTTAGACTTCGGCTTTGGCTTTTGTTCAAAATCTGTAATGTATTCAAATCCCGGTTTTGCGTCAAGTGGCTCAGGGCCGGTTATTACTTCTTCCGGCTGCTTGTGAGCCAGCAGGTCTCCTGTATCCCACATTCCATTACCATTCTCATCTACAATAATACGAAATGTATACTTTCCGGGCTTTATTTGCCGCAGTTTCACTATGGTATCTGTTACTGGTTTATACCATACAGTATCCTTGTCAGAAGCCACCAGCAGCAGGTACCGTTTACTATTATACTTGCCCGGAAGGTTTATGCGCATCTTACTGTAGTCATCGTCATCCATCGTACGGAAAATATACTTGGATGGCGCTGCCTCTTTCCCCGCTGTATCTTTGGCAAACCCCTTTGCCAGCCGCAGGGTATACACTGTATTCTCCTCCCACTCCGTTTTTATGTACAGGTCTTTGGGGTGCATGGAATCTATCTCCAGTGTAATGTCCGGTGTCGTTGTGTTGTCTGCACTATCTATCGTCAGTTTTATCTTATCACGATTCAACACAGGGATTTTATTAAACGATATTTTCACAAACGATTTCACGTCAAATATCCGTTTACCCAGGTTGCCGGTATCCGTTATATTCACAGTATAGGTAAACAGGCTGTCCTTTTTATTTGTCTTCGTTTTGCTGTCGCCCATTCTCGTCTTCTTGGTCGCCGCCAGGGAGTCCATGCTTTTCTTTTGCCCCGTGTCCGCCGTCTCCGGGAACACATGCAGGGTTATCGGCAAGGTGTCGCCGGGCAGTACAGCCTGCTCGTTATAGCCTATCCATTCACCCGGCACCGGACCGTCATACAGCATATTGCCGTTTACATCCTTTATACCATAGATACGAAAACTGCGCTTCGGTAATCCCTTGAATACAAATTTTCCGTTAGGGCCTACCTTGGTCACATACTTTGGTTTCTTACGGGAGATGGCGGTATCATCATCCTTGGCACTATATAGCTCTACCGACATGCCATTACTGTCCGGCAGGCCCGTTACCGCATTAATTACTATTCCCTTCAGCTCCAACGAGTCAAAATACGCCCCTGTGCTGAATGTATAAGTATACTTCGTGAATGGGTTACCCTCATGCACGTCCTTTATCGCATTCCCGAAAGTAAGCCTGTAGGTGGTATTCGGCTCCAGCAGCGTATCCATTATCTTCACCGTCACATGCTTGTTCAGCGCCACTGCCGATGGCTGTATGGCCAGAATAGGCGATATCTGTAGTTCCTTCGTCACATCACTCACCGTTACATATTCGTCAAAACGCAGCACTAACCGGCTTGGTCTCGTATTCAGCAGCGAATCTTTCGGGTCCGCTTCCAGCAGCTTCGGAGGGGTCTTGTCCCGCTTGCCGCCGGTAGGTGCGGTAATATTTGCACAGCCCGCACCGGCGATCAGCATTACAATAAATAAAAATCTATATACCCTAGCGCTCATTGCGCGCAAAAATAACAGGAAAAACCCATAAAATCAGGTAGAATCCCGCTGATGCCCGATTTAGTTTTACGGTCAGAAAAACGGGTGAATAAAAAATAAAACTTACTTTGCCATGCATTATAAAGAACATAAAATGACCGCAATACAGGAGGCAAATTCCGTCACGCTCGAGCAGATACAGGATTTTAAAGGTAAATACCCAAAACAGCTCTGGTATCTCTTTCTGTCCGAAATGTGGGAACGGTTCTCGTTTTATGGCATGCGTGGTATGCTCACCATATTTATGGTAGAGCAACTGAAACTCAGCGATCACGATGCCAACCTCCAATATGGGGCCACACAGGCTTTCGTATATGCCCTTGCATTCATCGGGGGTTTATTTGCAGATAAGGTGCTCGGATTCAGAAAATCGGTATTCTGGGGTGGTATACTCATGATCATCGGTAGCTTCACGCTGGCGTTTTCTCCCCACGAGCTTTTCTACATCGGTATCAGCATTACTATCGTGGGTACAGGTTTTTTCAAGCCCAATATATCCACCATGGTCGGCCAATTGTATAAGGCGGGCGACCCCCGCCAGGACGCAGGGTTTGGACTGTTTTATTCGGGTATCAATATCGGTGCGCTCATAGGTGGCGCGCTATGCATTTATGTGTCCAGCTACTCCTGGAACTGGGCTTTCTCCCTGGCAGGTATTGGCATGAGCTTGGGCCTGTTCATTTTCATTTTCACCAAGCGCACTTTAGGACCTATAGGCTTGTCGCCATTGGCTGGCAAGATGTCGGTGAGCAAGATCCGGCTGTATGATATTATGGTGTATGTCGGTTCTTTACTGGTAATACCGCTGATACTGCTGCTGGTCACCAAGTCGGCCTATACCGATGATTTCATGTACACCATCGGCCCGGTGGCTTTGTTGTATATTATTTACGAAATATTCAGGTCTGGCCCCGTCAACGAAAAACAACATAGCGGCGCCATGGTATACACAATAGTACTTGTGGCGTTGACCGCCCTTACCATCGTTGCCAACCTAAAGCTTTTGGGGTTGGTGCTGCCATTCAGCGCCTGCATCACCGCCGACCTGGTATGTATCGCTTATATTTTTTATGGTGTATTCAGGTATTTCAATAACACGCAGCAGAAAATTGTGGTGGCGCTGGTGTTCATCATTTTCTCCGTATTCTTCTGGGCCTTTTTCGAGCAGGCAGGTGGTTCGCTCAGCCTATTCGCTCGTTACAATCTGCATCACGATGTCCTGGGCCTTAACATAGACCCGAATGCCATAAACAACTCATCCAACTCACTTTTCGTCATTGTACTGAGCCCGTTTGTTGGTTTGCTATGGCTATGGCTCAGTAAGTGGAAACTGGAGCCCAATACGGTGGTAAAGTTCGGCCTCGGATTCCTGTTCGTCAGCCTGGCATTCTATGTATTCTACTACACCCGCTTCTTTGCAGATGTGAAGGGTCTTACATCTTTAAATATGTTCACCCTCGCCTATCTCGTTATTACGTTAGGCGAGTTGTGCCTCTCCCCTATCAGCCTGTCTATCATGACCAAACTATCCCCCCAACGCCTGCATGGCGTTATGATGGGATTGCTGTTCCTGGCCAGCGCTTACGGACAATATGCAGCAGGTATATTCGGGGCCGATATGTCATCTACAGTACCCAACGCCTCACTGACCGACAAACTCATGGCCTATACCGAAGGATATAAAGGGCTGTCGGTTTATGCGCTGGTACTGGGCATAGCTCTTATCGTGCTGTCGCCGCTCATTCGTAAACTGATGCACGAGGTGCATTAACAAAATGATTTTCGTCATATCGCGTCATTTTACTTTTACCTAATTTCACGGCTGAAAAGAAATACCCAATGGCAGCAAAAGTCCACACCGAAAAACATTTCACCAGTTCTGCGCTCGTTACAGATATTGTTATAGGTATGAGCGATGGGCTTACTGTTCCCTTTGCATTGGCTGCCGGTCTTAGTGGCGCCGTGCATGATACGCATGTCATCGTTATCGCCGGCCTGGCCGAGATAGTTGCAGGTTCCATAGCCATGGGCCTGGGAGGTTACCTGGCCGGAAAGACCGAAATAGACCATTACAACGCCGAAGAAACCCGAGAAAAATGGGAAGTGGATAACCTGCCCGACAATGAAAAAGAAGAGGTGCGTGTCATCTTCGCAGACATGGGCATGAGCGAGGCCACCCAGCGGCAGGTGGTAGAGGAAATGGCCAAAGACAAGGAGAAGTGGGTAGAATTTATGATGCGCTACGAACTGGGCCTGGAGAAACCCGATGCCCGTCGTGCCCGCAATAGCGCACTGAATATAGGGCTGTCTTACATCGTCGGCGGACTGGTGCCATTATCTCCCTATTTCTTCCTGTCAACACCAATAGACGGTCTTAAACTGTCGGCCTGCATCACCGTACTCTGCCTGTTCATTTTTGGATTCTTCAAAGCCAAAGCAACCGGCCAGCCTCCTCTGGGCGGAGCCGTAAGGGTCATGCTCATTGGCTCCTTAGCTGCCGCAGCCGCCTTCCTCATAGCACGGCTGTTTACACAGTAGTAAACTTTCTGTTGGAAGCGGGCACCTTTTACTTTATCACCATCTTGCCGGGAGCCTCAGGAACTGCGTACTCGGTCATTTTGCCGGTTGCAGCATCAGATCTTATCAGGAATGTCCGCCCATTTCCAAAATCCATATAGTTGTCTTTCCTATTTTCTAACTTATCAAATGCAGCGGCAGTAAACGGACTCGTTTCCGTAACGGTGATCTCTACTTTATCACCGGCCATCTTCAGATTGTAGTAGTGCTTCACATCATCCAGTTCCTGCAGATACACCTTCCTGCCTTTCAGGTATTTACCGTTTGCCCTTACGTTTATATTATAGTGACCCCAGGGCAGCAACTGGGTATAGTATAGTCCATCCTTATCAGATTGCACTTCATCTACCTCATCTCCCGTGTGGAGTATTTTTATTCGTGCGCCGGGTATGGGTTTATTATTTTCATCCGTTATTTTTCCTTCGAAAATGCTATTTTGCGCGCTGGAAATATTACCTGCAAACAGCAACAACAGGACAAACAGGTAAAGACGACGATTTTTCATACGAACGATTTAAAACAAAGCTAATAAAATAATTATGCTGGACAATATTCTGGAGATAGCCGAGAAGTATGCAAGCGGTGTAAAACAGGTGCAGGATAGGCGCGACCAATGGATGAAAAAACACCTGGAGCTCAAAGCATGGCTGGAGGAGATAGCTAACTTTCTCAATGAAAAAACAACCTACAAACAGGGATTTTTCATAGACACCCTGCATGCCTTTAATGAAGATATGCATGGCACCTGCGCCGATATGCCGTCTGTTACTTTCCGCTCAGGGCCAATGCCTATGCTCGTTGCTTTCCGCAATAGTATGGGGGAACGTAAAGAATACATCGAAGATGGATTCAGCATCACGTTCAACCCCACAATAACAGGCCAGATAATAGTGATGCTGCTGCCGCACAAAAGCGACCTTAGCGCAAAACCACCGGAATACATCAACCTGTCCATTATCAACGAGCCGTCCTTGCTGACCGCAGATGTTGCCCACCAGATCATTACAGCAGGTATGGAAATTGCCTACCATTCCAGCTTTACCGGTATGAGCGATATGCCGGCAGAACAAACAGAGCAGGAAGAACTTCACCCACCGGTACAGCACAATCCCATTGGTTTTAAACGATATGAAACAACGCAAAAGGTTAAGTAGGTATTCCATATTGGCGCTTGCAGTCGTTTTTGCTGCCGCATGTAATAATGAACCTAAGCCACCTACGGCAGTAAGCAATGCAGACAGCAGTGCCATACCGCTGCCGTCTATCATGTCTTACGACATCATCAACGAATATCCGCACGACCCCGCCGCGTTTACAGAAGGTCTCGAATATAAAGACAAAGTACTGTATGAAAGCACCGGCCAGTACGGCTTTTCAGACATCCGCAAAACCAACCTGAAAACAGGAAAAATCATCACTTCCACCAAAATGGAAGCCCGCTATTTTGGCGAAGGCCTTACCGTGCTCAATGGCAAAGTATACCAGCTCACCTATAGGGAAGGCAAGGGCTTTGTATACGATGCAGCTACGCTGAAGCTGGAAAAAACATTTACCTTCTCTGCACCCGAAGGCTGGGGCATGACGAACAACGGTGAGTATCTCATATTTGACGACGGTACCAATGTACTGCACTACTTAGACCCCAATACATTCAAAGAAGTAAAACACCTCGCGGTAACGGATGAGCATGGCCCGGTGAATGAGATCAACGAACTGGAACTGATACACGGCTACTTCTATGCCAACCAATGGCAAACCGACAACATACTGAAGATAGACACCGCTACAGGCCGCGTTGTGGCCCGTGCCGATCTCAGCAACCTCCGTCAGCGCCTGGGTATACCCCAGCCCTCCGGCAGGCTTCACGCCCCTGATGTGCTCAACGGTATAGCCTACGATGCCGCCACCAACCGCATCTTCATCACCGGCAAAAACTGGCCGAAGGTATTAGAGGTAAAGCTGGACAACTAACCAACTGCCATTTACTAAGTTCCCCCTACCTTTGTACTAATATGAAATGCATAACGGTAATCATTTTCACCTTATCCCTGGCCCACTCGGGCTATGGACAAGGTATTACCACGCATAGAGATACTACTACAATTACAAAGCAGCCACCACCATCATTGCAGCTGCTTCAGCCCGTACCCGACAATTTTTATGCACAGCATCTCGGCTTCTTTTGCCGGCAGGAGCTGAAGATGCAGCAGGCAAAAGTACCTGTTACTTTCCGCCTCGGCAACATGGACGAATGCAACCGCCTGGAGCAAAAACCCGGCTATAGATAATATCTCCTCCCACGACCTCATACTTACCAAAAACAATGAACCCCTTGCAGCAGGCTGCAAGGGGTTCATGCTAAGTATAAACAATCAGCTTACCATACTCTCGCCCTTTCATTCTCCGGACGATACAGCTTATCTGTTGGTTTTACATTGAATGCCTTGTACCATGCTTCCATATTGCTCACCGGCTCATTGCAGCGCAGTTCGCTAGGTGAGTGTGGGTCCGTTTTCAGGCGGGCAGCAAGTTCTTCAGGGCGGGTGTTAGCGCGCCATACCTGCGCCCAGCTCAGGAAGAAACGCTGGTCAGGGGTAAACCCGTCTATCTTCTCATTACCCTGTCCCTGCTTGGTCTTCTTAAATGCCTCATAAGCAATGTTAAGGCCACCCAGGTCAGCGAGGTTCTCTCCTTCTGTGAGTGAGCCGTTAGCGTGGTTGGTATCTATCACTACTATCTTGTTGAACTGTGCTACCACCATGTTCGCCTTGTTAGTGAAGTTAGCCGAGTCAGCCGGTGTCCACCAGTTGCTGAGGTTACCTTCTGCATTATACAGGCGGCCCTGGTCATCAAATCCGTGGGTCATTTCATGGCCTATTACCGCGCCTATGCCACCATAGTTCACCGCATCGTCAGCCGCTCCGTCAAAGAACGGATACTGCAATATACCTGCAGGGAATACGATCTCGTTGAATGCCGGATTGTAATACGCATTCACCGTAGGAGGTGTCATGCCCCATTCTGTCCTGTCCACCGGTTTGCCCAGCTTGTTCAGTTCAAAATTATATTCAAACGTAGCAGAAGCTATTACATTCTTCACATAGTCGTTGCCTACTATGGTCAGTGAGCTATAGTCTTTCCATTTGTCAGGATAGCCTATCTTCTTCATAAATCCGTTCAGCTTGGTCAGCGCTTTCTGCTTCGTTACATCAGTCATCCAGTCCAGCTTCTTAATGCGCTCTGCGTAAGTCTGCTGCAGATTATTCACCAGTTCCAGCATGCGCTTCTTAGCTTCCGGCTTGAAGTTCTTGTCTACATACATCTGTCCCAGCAGTTCGCCTATAGAGCCATCTACTACCTGCATGATACGCTTCCAGCGTGGCTCCTGCTCCTGCTGGCCATGCATCGTACGGCCATAAAAATCAAAGTGCGTAGTATCAAACGCGCTGCTCAGATACCTCGACAGGTCGTTTACAAGATGGAATTTCAGGTATTTCTTCCACGTTTCTATAGACACAGACTTCATATCCTTAGATACCTCTGTGAAGAATTTAGGCATACCCACTATCACGCTATCCTGGCCGTTTACTTTCAGGTTGGTCAGCAGCGATTTCCATTCCAGGCCCGGAGTTACCTTGTCTATCTCTGCTATCGAGAACTTGTTATACAGCTTGTATGGGTCGCGCATTTCCACGCGGGTCATTGATGCACCTGCCAGCATCATTTCCAGGTTGTAGATATCTGCGGCGTCCTTCTTGGCGGTCACAGAGTCTTCACCCATCAGCACCAGCATCTTAGGGATGTACACCTTGTATGCCTCACGTATCTTCACGGTACGCTCGTCCTTATCATAATAATACTCCCTGCCCGGCATACCCAGTCCACCCTGCCCGAACTGGCATATCTCCTTCGTCACATTCTTATCGTCCGGCGATATCCCGAAACTGAACAGCGGGCCTATACCCTGCGTATGCTCCGTAGCTATCTCATTGATCAGGTCATTGGCATCGCGCACATTGTTGATACGTGTGATGATATCGTTCAGCGAAGCTATCCCCACCTTATCTATCATAGTGCTGTCCATGCCGGAGCGGTAAAAGTCGCCCACCTTCTGGATATTGCTGCCCGCCTTTGCATTGACTACACCCGCTGCAGAATCCAGCAAAGTGTGCAGCGCATTATAGTTGTTCTCCTGCAGTTCGTTAAAGCTGCCCCACCGCGTTTTCGACTTCGGTATAGGGTTATTCTTCAGCCACGTACCATTGGCGTACAGGTTAAAGTTATCTCCGGGGCTCACCGTAGTATCCATATTGGCACGGTTCAGGAGGTTACGGCTGCCTGCATCTGCTGCGCTATCGCCGCCCTTGTTCTGTCCGCAAGACGCCAAAGCCAGCACCGCGGCCCCTGCAAGTAATGTTTGTCTCAACTGCATATATTAATTGTTTATTATTTTATCCCGCAAAAATACACTTTGCTCATTAGATAACATAATCATGCAAATAATAACGCACGTGAAAATGCGGGGGATATTTCCTTTTAGTCGAAAGTAGAAAGTATAAAGTCGAAAGAGTGTCAACCGCAGTAGAAGGGCCAATACGAAGCATCTGCCCTCAGACAGCTATATACCTTCATTTTCTAACTAATGACTTTCTACTTACGACTTTATACTTTATACTTTCTACTTACGACTTTATACTAATAACTTGGCACACTTTTTATGCATCTAAGAAAAACCCATGTTTATGTCTCAGATCATCGTTGCCACCGATTTCTCAGAAGTAGGTACCAATGCCGTTCACTACGCCTGCCAGATGGCGCTGGAGCGCAACACAGATATCGTGATCATGCACTCCTACTCTATCCCGCTCATGTTCAGCGATGTGCCTGTACCAGCGTCATTCATCAACGATACCCAAAATGATGCGGAGGCCGAAATGACTAAACTGACCGTGGACCTTTCCGCACAATACCCTACCATACGCGTTACCGGTGAGGTAGTCTTTGGCGATATACTCGACAGCATCAGCACGTATGCGTCATCGAACACCAGGCCCTGGATGATTGTAGTGGGTAATGGTGCTAACACAGAAGACTCCGGCTGGCCCGATAGCTTGCTCGTAGACGCATTCCGGAATCTGCCTTATCCCGTCCTGGCCATACCACCCGGCGCTACTTACAAACCCGTAAAAAATATCTGCTTTGCTTTCGACAACAAGCATACCGGCAACGAACTACCCCTGCTGCAACTCACAGGTATCACACAGCAATTCAATGCACAACTGCATGTGCTGAACGCGCAACCCGGCACCCACAAAGGAGAATTCAATGAAGGCATAGACATGATGGTAAAAGACATGCTCTACCCCGTGCATCCCAAATACCACATTGTGTTTGATGGCAACATCGACCAGGCTATAGAAAAATTCATCAACACCAACAAGACAGACCTGTTGGTCATCATACCGCGCAAACATTCGTTCTTCGAAAGCCTGTTTCACCATAGTCACACTAAGGCTATAGCGCACCGCAGCCACATACCCATACTCGCCCTGCACGATGGCGTATAGACAGCCCTGAATATCCCCATCTCACATAGCGGAATCCCTCCGGCCATACTACCCGCCACCGCCCGGCATCACTGCAAAGCAATTGAACCGGACAAAATCCTGCAACGTTCACCTTCCCGAACCAGACGCTTGCTAAAACAAACGGGTTCCCGACTAATTTCCCTGCCATCGCCCCAGGTTTAGAAAATACCTTACATAATGCTATGCCTTGTTTTTTGCTACACTTAAAACAAAATACATTATGAAAAAACCTATACTACTCCTGCTTTCTGTCATTTACGTGCATTTTGCAATGGCACAGTGCATGGTCGGCGCACTGACTATCAATACAGGATTTGATCCGGTCACCGGATCGGCAATTGCCGGCAGCATTAACGGAGGAACTCCGGTTATCGACCCTCACTGGCTGGTGACTGCCATCACCGACAGTGTAGACACAGCTATCACAAAAACGCCTATAGCAGGCCTGATTGGCGTTGTGCCGGTGAGCAACGCTGATGTTATTACGCCGGTTGCCGGCTGGGCAACAAACCCTTCCGGAATACCCGGAGGGTGGATAAGTTGTCTCAATTCAAACACATACAATACCAACGGAATAACGACTTCAGTATACGAAATGACGCTGAGCAGGCCGTTCAGGATGTGTATTGCAGATAGCATAGTGCTGGATCTGTATATAGCCAATGATAACTACGTAGCTGCCACTAATATAGACGGTGCATCGTTGCCGTTTTCACAGGCAGCGGCGCCAACGGTATCAAACTATTCCGCATTTACCCACTTCACCCGTACAGTATACCTCTCTTCCGGAACGCATACGATCAATATTGTGGTGAATAACTATAACACGACAACGGTATCCTCTAATCCTACCGGGTTAAATGTTTACGGTAACGTTTACTCAAAGACAGGCACATTATGTTTGGTATCTGAGAGCAGTCCTTCCTGCGCTAGTTATGTATGTCACTCCTGTCAGAACGTGATCAACTTACCCGACACACTACGGCCCTGCCTGAACGACATTGTTACGATGCCCGCTTCCATTGCGGGTTCCGATACGATAATAAGTTATTTATGGACGCCGCCCACCGGGCTTTCCAGCACTACCATTCTTACGCCTGTCTTTACTGCTGTCACATCCGAATATTATTATTTCACGTTAAAATCTTTGCTCAGTACCGACCTTGTTGTTAACGGAGATTTCAGCGCGGGCAATACAGGTTTTTTCAGCTCCTACATCTATTCTCCGCCACCCAGTTCTCTTCTGTTTGAAGGTTACTATTCTATCTATACTGACCCCAAAGGTGTTCATGGCGGGTTCGCCCATTTCGGTGACCATACCACAGGCACAGGCAATATGATGATCATTAATGGTTCAGGTACACCGCTGGATGTGTGGTGCGAGACGATCTCCGTAATACCCAATACTGACTATGATTTCTCGGCCTGGTTTGCAAATGCAACAAATGGAGGGCCGGGCACTTACCCATTGCTTCAGTTTAGGATAAATGGCGCTTTGATAGGCAGTCCGGTTACCGTCAACGAGCCTGATGGTGTTTGGGTACCCTTTTCAACCAAGTGGAATAGTGGCCCCGGTACTATTACAGCCACTATCTGTATATATGATGCGACAACCGCTCTTAGTTACAACGACTTTGTCATCGACGACATTTCTTTCAAGCAGATATGCACAGACAATGACAGTACCTATGTTGATGTGACCATGCCGGACACAACTTACTTTTTTCACGATACCAGTCTCTGTACAGCCGCAGCCCCTTTTGCAGTCGTTGCACCGTCTGGTTTTTTATCATACACATGGAATACGGGAAGCAGGTCATCCTCTATCTCCGCCATCGCCACCGGACAATGGTGGGTATACGACAGCGCAGCCTGTTACCAGACAAGGATAGACACCTTTCATGTGAAGTACATTGCAAATCCTGTGGTCCGCCTCGGAAACGACACTACATTCTGTAACGACCGGTCAATGGTGCTTAGTTCTGTGCAACCTGTCGGTTATACTTATTTGTGGAGCACAGGCAGCACAGGCTCATCGATCACAGTGTTAACCACAGGCACGTACATACTCACGGTTAATGACAGCGGCTGCACCGGCGCTGACACGATCAATGTCACCGTTTTCCCGCACCCTGTAGTTGACCTGGGTCCTGACTACCTGAACTGTTCCGGAAAACCGGACACGCTGGCTTCTTCCGTCTCTTACGTCAAACCCTCCTATTTGTGGAGTAACGCAGCTACCACACCCACAGTGGTAGCTGCAACAACAGGCCAGTACTGGTTACAGGTTACCGTTAATGGATGTTCGTCTGCTGACACCGTCAATGCAACCATAAAATGGGACACTCTTCATTTTTACAACCGCGACAGTGCAATATGCCACGGCGCTTTTGTCCAGGTATCAGCAACAGGCGACCCATCTCAAACTTACCAATGGACGCCCACTGCCGGCATACCCACATCCACGGTTGTTGCGCCACTGATTATACCGGATACATCTGCAACTTATATTTTAACAGCGTCATTGGCGCTATGCCCTGATATCATTGATTCGTTTCATCTCGACGTACAGCCGATGCCAGGCGTCTACATAGGCGACAACCGTGTCATGTGCCAGTTCGACTCCATTCACATTAATGCTGCGGTAACGCCCAACTGGTATACACACTATCTGTACAAGTGGACGCCGGAGCCAGATCTGGACAATACCGACTTGTCCTCGGTAGTTTTCACAGCCGGCAGCAGCACACAAATTCGTGTGGCCGTATATACACCGGCCGGTTGCCTTTCCTACGATTCCATGGACGTGGTGGTCCATCCCGGCAATTTTGCCCGCCCGGATACAACTTACGATCTCTGTCCGGGAGACTCTGTGTGGCTGGCGCCTTCCGGCGGCGTCAGGTATACATGGACGCCTGGTCTATATCTCGATGACTCATTGAGCAGCAAACCATGGGTAAAAGCGATCACATCGCAGAGGTATGCTGCAATTGCCACAAGTTCATTTGGCTGTAAAGACACACTCAGCATAAATGTGAACATACACCCTTCGGGCGTTATCTCCATGGGCGGAGCCGCTACAATATATCCCGGCGAATCGTATCAGATCTCACCGCAGACTAATTGCGTTCACTTTTCATGGACCCCATCTACAGGCCTCGATGACGCACATAACTCAAATCCTGTAGCCGGTCCGGTAGTAAGTACTAATTACACAGTTCATGCGTCCACAGAATGGGGTTGCAAAGTCATCGATTCCGTTAGCATCTATGTCGACCCTGAAACCATACTCACATTGCCAAATGCCTTTACCCCGGGCGGCGGTATCAACAAAGATTTCATGATAATCAAACGTGGTATGGCTACGCTGAAATACTTCCGCATTTACAACAGATGGGGAAACAAAGTCTTCGAGACCTCAAATATCGACATTGGATGGGACGGCACTTTCAACGGAACTCCTCAACCATTCGATGTCTATGTCTACGAAGTAGATGCCGTAACAACCGATGGTACAGAATTCAAAAAACAAGGCAATGTAACGCTTGTACGGTAGCAGGTTCATAGGTTACTTACAATGCCGCTACCGTGATATGACCGGAAAAACAGGCCGCCATGTCGCCGATGCAGGTTGACCTTCAAAAAAAAATTGTAACTTGGATACATGGGTATAGGTCGTTTTATCCGGGTCGCTTCATGTGCTGCGTTAAGGGCGTTGATGCTGGTTATTGTGCTTACCTTTTCTTTTTTACCAACTCATGCAGACAACCTCAATCTCACACATCTTACCGTAAAAGACGGATTACTGAATAGCACTGTATACTTTGCCTTACAGGATTCAAAAGGTTATTTATGGTTTTGCACAGAGACCGGCGTAAGTCGTTATGATGGAAAGAAGTTTGAGAATTTCTCTATGAATGATGGCCTGGGCGACAATGAGAT
>JABDCE010000054.1 GCA_013288285.1 Bacteroidota bacterium | reverse complement strand
GACAAAGCTTACTTATGTAGCCCAGGCGGTTGATCCTATATCACGCGCATTTACCGTACAGGTAATGCTGGGCGATAATAGCAAGCTGCACCCCAACATGTCTTGCGTGATGAAAATAGCTAACTACGAGAGCAGCAAAGCGCTGGTAGTACCGGTATCTGTGATACAGAAGACCAGCAAAGGAGATATGCTGTATATAGCTGACGGCAACAGGGCAAAAGCAGTGCTGGTAAGAACAGGCGCTAACTCAAACGGCAACGTAGAGATACTCTCTGGCCTCAGCGCCGGCGACAAGATCATAACAACAGGATTCGAAGACCTCGACAATGGCGACCCGATAATAGCACAATAGTCAACATCATTTTAAGTTTAGCAGTCAATCTATATACATGAAAGACGTATTCAAAGAGTTTAAACCATCGAGTTGGGCCATAGATAACCGCACTGCGGTATATGTGATCACCATCATCATTACACTGGCCGGGCTGGGCACTTACTTCAGCCTGCCTAAGGAGCAGTTCCCTGAAATAAAGATACCGCAGATCATTGTGCAGACGTTTTTCCCCGGTACATCGCCGGAGAATATGGAGAACCTTGTGACCAAGCACCTGGAAAAACAGATGAAGAACCTGACCGGTATCAAAAAGGTAACCAGCAACTCATTCCAGGATTACTCTGTAGTAATAGCAGAGTTCAATACCAATGTACAGGTAGACAAGGCTAAGCAGGATGTAAAAGATGCCGTAGACAAGGCCAAGACCGACCTGCCCAAGAACCTGCCCAACCAGCCGGAAGTAAAAGACATAGACCTCTCGGAGGTGCCTATACTCAACGTGAATATATCCGGCAACTACGACCTGAACAGGCTGAAGAAATATGCCGACCGCATTAAGGACAACATAGAGGCCATGAAGCAGATAAAGCGCGTGGACATAGTAGGTGCGCTGGATCGCGAGATACAGATAAACATGGACATGTATAAAATGCAGGCCGCGGGTATCACTTTTGGCGATGTACAGAATACAGTGTCTTCTGAAAACATATCTGCTACTGCGGGACAGGTGTCTATGGATAACCAGAAGCGCATATTGAGCATCAAGAATGAATTCAAGACAGCCGCTGAAATAGGTAACCTGATCATAAAGAGCCAGCAGGGCAAGGCCGTATACCTGCGCGATATTGCAGTGGTGACAGATAGCTTCCAGGAGCAGAAAAGCTTCGCGCGGCTGGATGGCAAGAATGTGATAACGATGAACGTAATAAAGGCAAAGGGCCAGAACCTGATCGAAGCATCCGACAATATATCGGCGCTGATGAAAAAGATGTCGGGTACTGAGCTGCCAAAGGATCTGAAGATAGTTGTCACCGGCGACCAGTCTGAAAAAACAAGGTCTACATTAACAGATCTTATCAATACCATCATCATCGGCTTCCTGCTGGTAACCATCATCCTCATGTTCTTCATGGGTGTTACTAATGCATTGTTTGTGGCTATGTCAGTACCGCTATCATGTGCCATAGCATTCATGGTGTTGCCAACCATAGGCTTTTCCATGAACATGGTTGTGCTGTTCTCCTTCCTGTTGGCACTGGGTATCGTGGTCGATGATGCCATCGTGGTGATAGAGAACACCCACCGCATATTTGACAATGGCAAGATGCCTATAGCACAGGCCGCTAAGTATGCAACAGGAGAAGTGTTCCTGCCGGTGTTGGCAGGCACCGCTACTACACTCATGCCCTTTGTGCCGCTGGCTTTCTGGCCCGGCATTATCGGTAACTTCCTCTTCTATTTACCCGTTACGCTTATCATTACACTGGTGGCATCATTGGCGGTGGCTTATATCATCAACCCGGTATTTGCGGTTAGCTTTATGAAGCCGCACGACTTTGATCATGAGAACGACAAGCCACGCTTTGTAAAAAAAGACGGCGTGCGTACTATACTGTTCCTGGCTGTTGCTGGAATATGCTACCTGTCAGGCTCCATAGGCGTAGGCAACTTCGTTATCTTCATTTTACTGTTCATACTGCTGGAAAAATTTGTCTTCGCAAAATGGATACAGGCATTCCAGGGCAAGGTATGGCCTGCATTTCAGAACTGGTATACCAGGTGGTTGAAACGCTCGTTGAAGCACACAGGTATTGTAGTCGCGATCACGCTGGGTATCTCTGTGCTTGCAGTGTTCCTGAATCACGAATATGGCCCTACACCCGTATTCTTCCCCGCTTCTCAGCCCAACTTCACTTACGTATATCTGAACCTGCCCGTGGGCACAGATCAGGCACATACCAATGATGTATTGCTGCAGTTGGAAAAACGCGTGAACGAAGCCATCATCGATCCGGCCACGCACCAGCGTTATCTGTGTGTCAAATCTGTGATCGCGAATGTAACTGTGGGTGCAGTAGACCCTAATAGCGGGGAAATAGGCGACTTCCCTAATAAGGGCAAGATAACAGTTGCCTATGAGGAATATTCCAAACGGCATGGTGAATCTACTGTAGCCATTATGGAGAAGATACGTGGCGCTGTGAAAGGCGTGGCAGGTGCAGAGATCACCGTGGATAAGGAAAGCGGTGGTCCTCCGGTGGGTAAGCCGATTGTTATAGAAATGACAGGCGACAATCTCGACTCCCTGGTAAGCACCTCTGAGCAACTGAAAAGGTACCTGACTGATAAGCAGATAGCAGGTGTAGAAGAGCTGCGTAGTGACTTCCAGGCTAAGAACCCTGAAATTGTTTTTGATCTGGACAGGGAGCGCATGAACGCTGAAGGTATCAGTACTTACACAGTAGTGAATAACCTGAGAACAGCGGTATTCGGTACGGAAATATCAAGGTTCCGTGATCAGAATGATGATTACCCCATGACACTGCGTGTAAGCGGCACACAGCGGCAGAATATAGATGCCATACGCAACCTGCCTATCGTATATCGCGACATGGGTATGGGCGGTATCATACGCACAGTGCCTATCAGCGCCTTTGCAAATGTGTACTATTCTACTACTTATGGCGGCATCAAGCGTAAGAACGAGAAACGCTATATCAGCCTT
Organism: Bacteroidota bacterium; assembly: GCA_013288285.1. GTDB lineage: Bacteria > Bacteroidota > Bacteroidia > Chitinophagales > Chitinophagaceae > Nemorincola. The sequence continues at coordinate 13,038 of JABDCE010000054.1, read as the reverse complement.
TCATCAAACGTGATCAGCGGCTACAACCCTAACGAGGTAGTGGCTAATGTAAAGAGCGAACTTGCCAACTTCAAAATGCCGTCAGGTATATCTATGAAAATGGGTGGCGATCAGGAGGACCAGGCAGAAACGATGAGCTTCCTCGGCAAAGCCTTTGGTATAGCCATGGCGCTCATATTCCTGATACTGATTTTGCTGTTCAACTCTATCAGTAAAACGGTGATCATTCTCAGTGAGGTGGTATTTAGCCTTATAGGTGTATTCCTCGGGCTGGGTATTTTCAAGACGCCATTCTCTATTGCCATCAGCGGTATAGGTATAGTAGCGCTGGCAGGTGTGGTTGTGCGAAACGGTATATTGCTGGTAGAGTTCATGGACCTGATGCTGGCCGAAGGTATGGGCGAAATGGACGCCATAATAGAAGCAGGCCGTACCCGTATGACGCCCGTATTGCTGACCGCTATAGCCGCCATATTGGGCCTCATACCGCTGGCAGTAGGCATGAACATTGATTTCGCATCCCTGTTCACTCACTTCAATCCGCATATATTCTTTGGTGGAGACAGTGCCGACTTCTGGGCGCCGCTGGCATGGACTATGATCTATGGCCTCAGCTTCGCCACATTCCTCACGCTTATCCTGGTGCCGGTGATGTGCCTTATGAGCTTCCGTTTCAAACGCTGGATAAAGAAGCTTTTTACTTTCAAGACAGTTACTCCGGTACAACCTTTAACTTATGCAGGATTTTGGAAAAGAGTTAGTGCGTCTTTAATAGATGGTGTTATCATCGAGATTTTCTTCCTGATTCTTGTTTCATTGATCAATATGAGCGTAGCGGAAAAAACAATAATGAACATGGGGCTATTTATTCTTTACGGTTCATTAATGGAATCAAGTAAATTGATGGCGACCCTGGGTAAAAATGCAATGGGAATAATTGTTACCGATATGGATGGAAATCGACTTACATTCGGTAAAGCGTTGATCAGAAGGTTATCCAAATACATTTCATTCATTATATTATGCATTGGGTATCTGATGATGATATGGGATAAAAAGAAGCAAACTTTGCACGATAAGATTGCCGGTACTGTTGTGGTGAAAGGCATTACTGAATAAGAATGTCAATAAATAATACGGGCTGCGATCAACTAATCGCAGCCCGTATTATTTGGCTTTTGCCCCGGAGCGGCAGCCGGATTCGCGATATTTAAATTGTAGCCTGCTCGTCTTTGCCCCGCAAAAGATTTAAACATTATTTTGCAGCATGAATCGCCTCGTATTACTGCTGTTATGTTTCCTCTTCTTTGCTCCGCATTCCCGTGCGCAGCAGGCAGGCTGCTTCAAGCCCGGTGCAGATGGTCAGCTTGTATTTACCACCGACATCGACTTCTCTGGCAATGATGTTTTTTTCCTCGGTGAGTTTCATGGTGTGTATGGCGTCCCCGGTATAAAGCTGGCTTTGTTAGAACATCTCGCTGCCCACTATGGCATCACAGATGTCTTTATGGAAATTGGTCACAGTTCCGCATGGCTCTACAATGAGTACCTGCGCACCGGCGATACCGCTTTATTTTCCTCGCCCGCTATAGCCTATTCACAAAAACAACCCGATCGCGATTTCTGGAAAAATCTATATGCTTACAACCTCACGCTCAATCACAGCATCACCATACATGGCATGGATTTCGAACGCATGGAATTTCTGAAGGTGCTCAAATTGCTCATGCCTCCCGGAAAAGAAAAGCCGCAGCCTATAGCCGCCATGCTTACTTATATCGACACTGTATCTATTCCCACTGCTAATGCTGACATCCACGACAAAGACGAACCCGGCCATATCTTCAATGCTCTGTACGATAGCATCCGTCGGAATATCGAACAGAACAAACAACTCTATAGCCAGTACTATGGTGCCGGTTACAAGGTCGTGGAGCAGATCATGTTCAATGAAAATACTTTCGCTAAGTACGCCAACAGGAACGCAGCCATGTATCACAACATTATTAAAGCAGCACAGGAGCAGGGCATAAGAAAATTCATAGTCTTCGCAGGCCTCAACCATGCCGATATGTCTTATGCTGCTACACAGTCATTATGCAACCGCTTGTCAGAAACGCCGGCTTATAAACATAAGCTAACAAGCATCGCCATGGTCTGCAAAAATTGTTACGACTGGGAGTTGGCGCCTGCATATCGCCAGGCAGCCTACCGCGCTCCGGCCACTTACGTCAGCGATACCACTTTAGTCAGCAATATCTTCAAGCGATTTTACAATAGTGGCTGCTCGTACACTATGCTGCCATCTGCCGCTGTGAATGATAGCCGCGTCAGCAATTGCTCGCAATACATTATCTTATTGAAAGATCAGCGCCGCTTCTAAGAGTTTTTTATCTGCCGGTCGCTGTTTTGGCGTTCCACCATCCATCCTGGGTATTCTTTCTTTAGTGCGCTGATGTCGTCCAGCTTTTTCAGATCGTCAGCGGTAAGTTTTATGTTGGTCGAGGCTATGTTGTCGTTCAGTTGTTCCAGCGTCTTCGCGCCTATTATGGTGCTCGTTATACCAGCCTGCATGCGCACCCACGCCAGGGCCACGCCCGCTACACTTGTATTGTGTTGCTTGCTTATCTCAGCCAGCACATCTATCATGTCGTATGCACGCTCTTTGTCTACCGGCGGGAAATCAAAGTTATCTCTTCTTCCGCCGCCCGTTTTATTCTCGCGGGTATACTTGCCGCTCATAAATCCACCTGCCAGCGGGCTCCAGGGCATCACCGCCAGCTTCTGGTCTTGCGCCATCGGTATTATTTCCCGTTCTATATCGCGGCCTGCCAGTGAATAAAAATATTGCAGCCCCTCAAATTTATGCCAGCCATGCTCTTGTGCTATGCCCTGTGCTTTCATCACCAGCCATGCCGGCCAGTTGCATACGGCTATGTAGCGTACCTTGCCTGCGGCTACCACATCATTTAGGGCGCGCATAGTTTGCTCCACCGGGGTCAGTGGGTCTACACCATGCACATACAGTATATCCACATGGTCCATTTGTAGTCGCTGCAGGCTGTCATCTACAGATTGTAGTATATGGTAGCGCGATAGTCCCGCATTATTGTGCCCTTCGTTCATCCTGCCGCGCACCTTCGTAGCTATTACCAGGTCGTTCCTGTTGATGCCCGTGCTCCTTATGGCATTACCCAGCATGCGCTCAGACTCGCCGTATGAATACACGTTGGCAGTATCCATAAAGTTGATACCTCCATCCACGGCTCCCTTCACTAATGTCGTTGCGTCGTCCTGCTGCAGCGCGCCTATCGGTTTCCAGTATCCTTCGCCGCCAAATGTCATGGTGCCAAAGCACAGTTCCGAAACGATCAATCCTGTATTCCCAAATAAATTGTATTTCATCGGTGTGGTTTTTGAATCAACAAATGTAGGTACACGCAAAGTAACTTGCTAATAGATATCATCTATGGCAAAATGTTGCGCAATTACGATTGTTCACATACTTTTGGGTCAGTAGTCATATAAATATGCCTTAATTTTGTAGCATGGGATTAACTGGATTTATAGAATTGCCAGACATTTACGATACAGAATCTTTGCACTTGGACCTTAAAAAGGGAATTGCGAAAGGTAGAATGAATGTTTTAAGGTTCGTAGACAAAGACAGCAAGCAGTATGTTTTATACATGCCATCGCTGGAGCTAACCGGATACGGTGAAACAGTTGCTAAGGCAAAAGAAATGTTACAGTTCGCTATCTCAGATTATTTTGGGTATCTCTCCTCATTCAAAAATATGGATAAGATCCAGGTGGAACTTCACAAATTAGGATGGGAAAAAGGTATGTTTAATAAGGACTATTTGCGCGCATATATAGACGGGAAAGGGGAGTTACAGAGCTTCAATGCAGAAAATGGTATAGTTGAGCGCTTAACTTTTCAAGCAGCTTAACTGACATAAGATGGGTAATTTCCGGCCAATTCCACTTAAATGTTGGGAGGCATTTCTTACAGCGCATGGTTACGTTAAGGCTAGAACAACATCAAGCCACGACCAATGGACAAAGAAAGGAAATCGTACAATTCCCGTATGGGGGAATGAAAAGGAAATACCGGCACTGCACTTAAAAACCAGTTGCAGAACTATAGGTTGTAGTTTGGATTATTTATTCCAGTGGATTGATCAAAACTGCTAAATTTCGTCTTCGTTTTTGTACATACATAGGCTATTTTATAACGGGTGCCCTGTTTTTTGTATTTTTTTGAGTGTAAAAGTTTAAAACTTCAAAACTTCTCCTTACCTTTGCACTCCCCTTGAAAAAGGGCAAAACAGAATATTATGAAACGTACATATCAACCGCACCGCCGCAGCCGCAAAACAGTTCATGGGTTCCGCAAGCGTATGGAATCTGCTAATGGCCGTAAAGTATTGGCTTCCCGCCGTGCTAAAGGACGCCATAAACTGACCGTATCTGACGAGCGCCGCCTGAAATAAAAACGTGTTTGCCGTAAGGCACATCTTTAAAAACTTTTCGCCATTCGTTATACTTTCAAGGTATATGAGCGGCTCAAGCGAGAGCAGCATATTAATACGCTTTTCCTCACAGGGAAAGCGTTTTCTGTTTTCCCCATACGCCTCATATACGTACTTGTCCCCCGTCCCGCAGATAGCTTGTCCCCCGTGCAGATCGGTTTTTCAGTGCCCAAGAAAAAATTTCGCAGTTCTGTACACCGCCACCGTATACGCCGCCTCATGGTCGAGGCATGGCGGCTGCACAAGCACCTGGTCTATCCTGCCGTTCCCGCCGGGCAGCAGTTGCAGTTATTTCTTATCTTCACAGATATAAAAATGCCCGGCCAGCCAGGGGTAACAGCAGCAGTTATTAAATGCATAGATAAACTGTCTGGCATTTTTGGCACTCTGCCGCCACAAGAGTCATGAAAAAACTGCTCTCCATATTGTTTATAGGCATCATACGCTTTTACCAAAGCGCCTTATCACCCTTCCTGGGTGCGCGGTGCAGGTTCACGCCCACATGCAGTGCCTACGGGCTCGAAGCCATACAGAAATACGGCCCTTTCAAAGGCGGGTGGATGGCCATTAAGCGCATCGCATCCTGCAACCCATGGGGCAAACATGGTTACGATCCGGTGCCGTAACACAACCAATTCGGTTTATTTTATTGTGAATAATTTTTACCTCGTTGTTATAATCCACGCATTTACTACCTTTGGCTGCCGTTAACTAATGGTTAAGTGATGATGGTTAAATAGAGTCCAGTAAGTTGGATAGTTATTTTTCTATTATTCATGGCGCAGCATCTGGGGAATAGTCTACTGTTTTCAAGTGTTTTGCTTCGCTTTTAGAATAGAAAATAACAGTCAGATTGATCGGCTTTTATTTAATGCGCTTCGTTTAGTCAACTCATTAAATTCATTAAAACAACCAAAAGGATTCTACATGAAAAAGATCATGATCATGATGGCGGCTCTTTGTATGGGCGCCCTTACTTCATTCGGACAGGCAAAACCTGCTGCACCAAAGGCGACTACAGCGCCTGCTCCACAGGCAAAGTCCGCCCCTTCTATTAAGGATACCGTGTTCCTCGATGAAAGTTTCGAAGATGCCGGTGAAGATGTTCCTACTAAGATCGAATACCACCTCGCGCCCAAGTATTACAAGCCGGGAGAGCTGGCGGTAGAGCAGCCCATAGCGCTTTCTACAGCCAAGAAAGAGGCCGTTGGCCTTGCCCGTTCACGCCCCTCGCCTTTGCGCAGAGACTGTATCAACGTCATTTACACAGTCGATCCTATATATAGCGATGGTACCATCACTGGCGCTGTAAAAGGTACCATTGTTATCAAGTGGGAGCCAATACGCAAAGTTTGGGTATACAACTACCTCAAGTACCAGCTCATCAATGTAGATCAGGCCGCTTGTGTTTTCCTCTACGAGGCCAAGTAGTCATTATAATATTTTTTATTACCGGATTGCCCTTGGGTTATCCGGTTTTTTTATGCTCACCAGTTTCCTGTCAAGTCTATCTTATTAGTAGCCCCGGCCTTCAGGTCCGGGTATTGTTATCGCTCCTTAGCAAATAACGCTGCCGCACCAATCGTCGCATAGAGATACGCGCCGCCGATAAATTTTTTTGTGGACAAGCTTATTACTGCTATCACCTTCCGGTGCGTCGCACATTTCACGGTCCCAAACTCCATTCGACAAAATGACAAGCAGCGCATACCTCACCGGGTGAAGTATGCGCTGCTTGTCATGACGTAAAGCTTCAGTATATATTCAGCCCACCTGCGGGCATACTATTCCTTAGCTATCTTACCCACCATAGTTGTCTTCTTCCCTTCCACTATCCGGTATAGATACATGCCGGGTACCAACCGGTGCACATCTATTACCGCGGGTACACCAGATTGCAGTTGTTCTGTTATCACCATCCGCCCGCTCACATCCTGTATATCCATCTCTACGCTCTCGGTCGATGTTGCCGTGTACACCACATTCAGCACGTCCTGCGCAGGGTTAGGATATACACGATTTGGTACTGTTGGCGCCGGGATAGTGCCGCCGCCGGGGTTCACAGTTGTCCCACCACTACCACGACCACCGGTGTCCACGGGCGGTATGGCCGTAGGGTACAGCAAGGTATCATTCAGCGTATCGCCTACCACCGCATAAAGCCACCCTTCCGACCTCGAATGCGCCCACATGGACGTATTGTTTTTTACAGACCGCAGTGTAGTTATCTGCGGCGTGTCCAGTGTGAATACATTTCTGCCTGTTGCCCGGTTACTGATCAGTATATCCATTATATGCCTGCCCTGTGTAAAATCATTGGCTTCCGTACCTGTCAGTGAGTAAGTTTCTACTATGCCATTATATACAGTGTTTGCCGAATCTATCAGGCTGTCTTCTACCAGCAGGTTGGCGGTCAGCAGAGCGCCATAAGCGGTGCCCATCTGCCCGGCCCAGTAATACAGGCTGTCACGGTGCAGTATGCCGTTGGTGTCGGTCATATAATAGTTCACATTGGCGCAGGCCACCGCATAGTTAAAGTATGCAGGCGTAGGCGTTACCTCATCACCGCTATGGCCTATACTATGTCCGTCGGGATTAGACATCCTCGACCCCGAAGCGCCTCCTGTAACCACCGGCCCTGTCGGCGGCACATAACAATTAGGCGCATTACTGTACGCAAGCGGGCTCACCGTGGCAGATGTATAAGTCAATGGCGCTTCAAGGGCTAATACGGAAGAATACATATAATACAGCGGGTATTGCTGGTTGTATATATTATACACAAACCCGTCAAATTTGGTGCCGTCCGGGGCATATCCGGTGGAAACATAACTATACGTAGCCTGTGCCGCGCTTATGCCTCCGTTCGGTATAGTATCTCCCAGCACGGCTATATCATAACCGGTATGTGTATCCGTGTTGCAGGTATATTGCAATCCCCATGCAGTGCTTGGGCCAAAATTATTAATAAAGTTACTGAGCATAGCTGTTTCCACGCCCGTTATAGTATTACTTGCTACCTGGTTCGGGTCACTACCGGTATTATCTTCAAGCGCACCCGTGGTGTATGGGTAGTAATGGTGAGGCGCTAATGATAAGTGAGCGTCTGCATCTGTCTGGTATATGTTGTTAGTGATGTTATACCCTGCCGTCCCCTGTACTAAAGAACCAATATTCTGGTCATTGAGTACCTCTACGCCAGTACCATATATTGTGCCTGTAGGCCCGCTATACGCAGGTATGTTAAAGGTGTTCCACATAATACTGTTGGCAATACCACCTGTCACCACTACGCCACGGTTATTGTTATTAAATGTGCTGTTGGTAAGGTTCAGATTATGCGTACCTGAAAAATACTGCATCATCATACCGTGCCAAAATTACTAAACGTTGATGTGGCAATGTTCCAGCCGGATTCATAACCTATTAATCCAAATGAAATGTTCGCGCCGGTATTATTTACAAGGCTACATCCGCGCATCGCTGCGCCTTTAATGTAAGCCGACAAAATAAACGCCGTAGTCGGGAACCAGGCGTTTGCATCTGTTATAAAGTAAGTGTTGTTAAACGCCTCTATCGAATTATTCTCCACGCCACTGATAATATTGCTGTATGGAAATATCCTTACGTGCATTTGGTTATTATAAAAGGTATCGGCACTGCCCGATGTATAAATGATCCCTCCGGCAGTGGAGAGCCCGTTTCCATTTTGTATGCCTATTCCCGCATATTCCACTTTCGATCCGTTCAGTTCCAGCAGCCCCTGTTGTTGTGCTGTCGCCAGGAAGCCTCCCGTCCACTGCGGCCACGCGGGGTTGCCCAGCACCGTGAAGCCGGCCCAGTTGCTGTTATCTGTTCCTCCGCATCCACGGTATGAGGTAAATGTACTGTTCAGCACACTCATTACGCCACCTGTGGCTGTGCTGGTGGGCGCCACACTCACCGTCACTATAGCATCCGGCCCCATTTCCACCCGCAGCCCTGAGTCCACCATCAGCCATGCTGCGGAGTTCACGGTCAGGCTGTGCTCTATTCGTATAGTGTCTACCCTGCCGCCACCATGTATCCTCGTTACCGGGTTATTGGTGGGCGTCCATGTCTCACCCGCCCAGTGCGGTGTTATGGTATAGTTATACAGGTCAAAAGTTGGGTTAGGTGTACCTATTGCATACCCGCTCAGGCTTGTGAGTGCGCTCAGGTAAGAAGGAGTGGTTGTGGCGCTGCCTGGGTTTGCAAGTATATCGCTGATGGATTCTTCAATTACAATTGGTACTGTAGCGGCAAAACTGGTTATACCGTCGCTAAAAGTTACTACTATCGTTGGTGTACCTGGGTAGTTAGCACCTCCCGATAAATATGTTCCAATGTCTGCAGAGCTGATATAATAATTATTCAAATCCAGCGGTGTATGATAAGAAGATGTATAAGTAGTCAATGCATTTGCCCAACCATTCCCGGGTATAGTATTTGATGGTACCAAATAGCTGGTATAATCCCAGTATTGCTTTATAGGAAGTGTTGATCCGGTAAAATCTATTGAAATAAAATCTTCACAAAATGTCATATCGTCACAGCCTAATGCACCACCTAATGACCTCGCATAAGAACCCCATATATCAGGATCACTGACAACAATATTTGAAAATTCAGGATAAGAATGTACTTGGAAACTATAATCACCGGCATAACCAGAGCAAATGGGTACTGCATCAATCCATATTTTTTGTATCTGCGGTATTAAAACTACGATTGCTGTTATATCCGGAGGGTTAACCCCTGGTGTAGCCGTAAAGCCAGTACTTACACGATAATATTCTATCTTATACTCTCCAGCTGTAGGCGCATTTAATATAAACACAGAGCCATCTGTTTGAGGAACGCTAATACCACCAACACCGGTAAAAGTATTAAGAAAAACAACTCCAGTTGTGAGATTTGTAATTATGAGGTTGTGTGATGAGACAGAAGTAACGTATGTACTACTATAACTGAAATTGAGAGATATATTAGTGTTGGTATAACCAGTCATCACGAATTTGTTACCGCAATTCCAATACTGGCAGGCATGGGCTGTAATATCATAAATTCCGTCAGTAAAGCCGCTTATTTCAAAATTACCTGTTCCATCATCATATATCTGTCCTGTAGGCCCGTACGATGTGCTGGCCTGAACTGTACAATGATATTGTCCGGTTTGATTTGGGCAACTTGGCACTTGCCCGTTAGAAGATTTAGGGTAAATGGCAGCTATAAAAATACTTAGAAGGGTTATTACTGAACTCAGGTGTCTTGCGGAGTAAAATCTTGTCTGTTTCATAGTAATGGTGTGTTTTGGTTAAAGAATATTATTGTTCAATTATAAATCGTAAGGTTTGTATTTCATTTCCCGCCTGTATCCTCACTATATATAAGCCCACTGTAGCGTTTATGTTTATTTTTTTATTCAGTGTACCGTTCTGCGCAGTAGCAAAAGTGCTATATACATGTTGCCCTTCTTCATTCATAATAATGACAGACACATGACCACTGTAGTTATCAGCAAAAACTGCTGACAATGTAAACACACCAGTGTTTGGGCTGGGGTATATACGGGCCTCTTTTATTATTTTCGGTATCGCCTTTACTCCTGTTGCCCCTGTATCAAATTTTATAAGGAAGCTCTTAAAACTGTCTGTCACATCATCCGGGTAGCTGTTAAGCGTGGCTATATGGTTCTGGCTGGCCGTATAACCGGCTATATATGCATTGCCTGCATGATCGCACGCCACAGCCGCCCCCACATCTTCACTGCTACCTCCATAGTAAGTACCCCAAAGCAGGTTACCGATAGGGTTAAATACGGCCAGGAAGGCATCCAGCCCACCCATGTTGGCCGCCTGGTAGCTGCCCGCAGTAGCTATATTGCTGCTGCTCGATGTGTTGCCTGTTATATATATACGCGCCCCGTCACTGGCAATCCCCAAAGCTTCATCGTTGCCACTGCCACCATAATAAGTAGCCCATTGAAATGCTCCTGTATCATTGAATTTTGCAAGGAATGCGTCATAAAAACCGCCCGAATAAACGGGCTGATATGCACCCGTGCTTGCAATACCGTTTGCGCTGTTCGTCAGTCCGGTTATGTAAACATTTGAGGAGTCGTCACACACAACTCCATAAGCATAATCTACACTGTCCCCACCAAAATAAGTACTCCACTTAAGGTGGCATCCACTGTCAAATTTCGCTACAAACGCATGGTCGCCATATCCGTCAGAACTTTTATAACAACCAGGCGTAGCATAGATACCTGTGTCACTCACTGAACCTGCTATGTAAATATTATTTTCTTTATCGCAAATACAACTTGTGGCCGCACTTCCGCCTGTATTCAATCCAAAATATGTCGCCCAGGTGATCAGGCCATCGCTATTAAATTTTGCAAGGTAAACACTGCTAATATCAATCCTTGCTATAGTATCCTGGTAACTCCCGGAAGTAGCAATATTGTTGGCACTTCCACCTCCTCCGCATAAATACACATTCCCGGTAGTATCGCATGCTACCCCATAGCCTTCATCATTACTACTTCCCCCGTAATACGTTGCCCATTGCAAAGTGCCTTCATCATTGAATTTCGCGAGAAATGCATCATATTGTCCTCCATAAACTGATTGGTAACTTCCTGTAGTTGCAATATTTTTGGTACTATACTATATGTCTCACCCGTTATGAAAACGTTTCCTGATTTATCGCAAGTGATCCCATTAGCTATATCCTCACTTTCTCCACCATAATATGTGGCCCATGATAGCGAACCGGCACTATTAAATTTGGCTACATAAGCATCTGCGTTCCCATTATATACAGTTTGATACGCTCCCGCAGTGGCTATATCGCTGACACTTTCAGTAAATCCGCATAGATATACATTTCCATTGTTATCACAGGCCGTTCCGAATGCATCATCCCTCTCTTGCCCTCCAAAATAAGTTCCCCATGCAAGGGTAGGATCTATTACTATTGTTGCACATCGTTGGTCAGTAGCAGTGGCCAGGCTAAACCCTATTGTGTGGTCTTTGTATGTATACCCGGCCGTTATGTGCTTGCATGTACCCTGCTCGTATGCGCATAGCTGCTGTTCGCTTACATCGCCCATTGGTGTGGTTACTTTTATATTGCCATTGGTATGCGCTATATCAGTGCCTCCATCGTACTGTATTTTTATATCGTTCACATTCCCGTTTGGGCGTACTATAAAATCATACTCCAGTTTTTTGTCTTTTATATACAGCACCCAGTCTATACCGGGGTATATATCTCTGTAGGTTATTTTGTTGTAGCTGCTTACCGTAGCATTGTCACTATGCAGCGCTGCTGTACGGTAGTTTTCGTAGTAGGTTTGTTTACCTTCCGCTATCAGTTGCGCATGTGGGTTTGCCCCTGCCAACGTCATATCCAGCCGGTACATAGTATAATGTGTATACATAGTATCACGCTTCTTTATAAAATTCCGGGTAGTTTTTTCAGGTATGTTTCTTTTAGCCCCTGCCTTGCTCCATTGGTAATGCAGTTGCCCGTTACCTACAAATATGCTCATGCCCCTGCTCCCGGTTTTATAGGCTATATCATGCCGTGCATTGCCGTATTGGTCGGTTATCTGTCCTTTGTTCTCTATAAATGCCAGTGGATGCCTTGCAAATGCTTTTTCTTGCATTGTAGGGGTTCTTTGCGCGTTTGCAAGAGCAAAATTTAATAGCAATAAAAGAAGTATTATAAACTGTTTCATGGCTGGTACTTATAATGGTTATTGCGAGCTATTATTCTTAATCCAATACTAATCTAATTATATTTTTTGATACAAAAAAATATCCACGTGTTTTTTCATGACTCACAATAATCTTTGTGTCTTACGTTCCTTCTGCGACGAGGATACCCCGGATCGGCGTTTGCAACCATTAATAAGTCTCGCTTGCGCCTAATAAATATATCTTCCATTAACTCCATTTCACAAACTCCTGCCCGACCTTTGCGCTGCCGTAGAGCAGTTCTGCCTAGTTCTCTCTACATGCTGTCTGGTCTGCTGAAGGGTAGGCAACTGAAAGTTTTCTCGAAGTCAGTTAAATAAAATATTTAATTTTCGCTATTTTATCCTGTAAAGAAAGTGCTTTGCCCGCTGTAGCCTTTTCAGGCGAAGGAGGGTTCACTTTTTGATTTCCGCCCGACCGTGTCAACCGGAAGAAAACCCGCAATCTCGGGAGCGATAATTCATTGATTATCAATTATTTTTTAAAAATGAATTTTATTTCCGGAAACAGAATACCCGCAACAGCAGAAAGAGTTGCCTAAAATGTTAGGGAAGTATACAATGCTTGATTTATGTGACATTGCCCGTAGCGGGCTACCCAATTTCCGCCCGACCGTGTCAACCCGAAGAAAACCCGCAATCTCGGGAGCGATAATTCATTGATTATCAATTGTTTTTTAAAAATGAATTTTATTTCCGGAAACAGAATACCCGCAA
>JABDCE010000053.1:5862-16652 GCA_013288285.1 Bacteroidota bacterium | reverse complement strand
GAATGTTTACGGAGCTTCATTGCCCGGTGCGCCCGGCGTGGTTATCGGTTTTAATGACAGCCTTACCTGGGGGGTTACGAACAACTATCGCGACGTAAAAGACTTCTATCTTGTAAAACCGGTTGCGGGTAACAATGATAAATATTGGTTCGCAGGCAAACAGTTAGACTATACCAAACGGGTAGAACACATCGCTGTTAAGAACAAGCCGGATGTAGTGGATACCATTAATTATACATTGCACGGACCGGTTGTAGATGAGGCGCAGAATGCAAGTGTGGGCGGGCTGCGCAGGCCATTGGCTATGTGCTGGATGGGACATCGTGCTACAAACGAAATGCTGGCTATATACCTCATGAATACCGCAAAAAATTATCAGCAGTTTGTAGCAGCAATAATGAATTTTCAATGCCCGGCACAGAATTTTGCCTATGCCGACAGGGCAGGGAATATAGCTATGTGGGGGCAGGGTCAGTTTGTAAATAAATGGAAAGAACAGGGCAGGTTTGTAATGGATGGCAGCGACAGCGCTACGTTATGGGGCCAACTGATACCTATGAACGAAAACCCGCACGTCCTTAACCCCGGCCAGGGATATGTAGCTTCGGCCAATCAATCAGTCACAGACGATACCTACCCCTATTGGTATGATGGTGATTTCATAGAGTTGCGTGCATGGCGCATAAACCAACTGCTGGGTGGAATGAATAAAGTTACCATAGCTGATATGTTTGCTATGCAGCAGGATACTTATTCTTACCTGGCAGCAAATGTGCTGCCGCTGATACTAAAATATCCGCAGGCAGCGCTGAACAATAATACAGGCAGCTATCATGCCAAAGGCTGGGATAGCTGCCTGGCGCTGTTAGATAAATGGGACTATAAATTGTCTGCCGAAACTGAGGCTGGTACAATGTTCCAGGTTTGGTGGTATTTTCTGTACAATGACCTGCTTCAAAGCCGTTTTGGTAATATGGCCCACAAATCTCTTGTTTTGCAGGAGCGTGTGATGCAGCTGATACAGTCGAATAATTTTACGACCCTCGACTCTTCTGCAAAGTCACGAATGGTAACAGCAGATGTGAATGCATACGATGCCTTTCCTCCGAAAGACGGATTGATTGAATATGTGTCCGTTAATAGTTTTGCGCAAATGGTGGATAGCGTAAGAAAGCTCAGGCAAACCATTGGGCTTGATTGGTACAAGGTGAAGAATACATCGGTTACCCATCTCGCTAAGCTGCCGGCATTTAGTTATGACCATCTTAAGATAGGAGGGTGGGGTAATACAATTAATGCAGCAAAAGGGGACCACGGGCCGTCTTGGCGCATGGTGGTGCAGATGGGTAAGGAGATAGAAGCTTATGGTGTATACCCCGGCGGCCAGTCAGGCAATCCGGGCAGTAAATATTATGCTAACTATTTGCAGAATTGGGTTGATGGTAAGTATAATCGCCTGCAGTTCTTACCAAATACAGATCAGCAGGACAATGCAAGTATTAAGTATACATGGACAGTGCATTAATTAAAAGAGTTAATTGGTTGAAACATGATGAGGTTTTTATCAGGGGTAATGTCGGTCTTGGTGTTTTCTGCAATCGCGGAGTGTTTTCTGCCATGGTGGAGCGTCGCAGTTATCTCTTTTATCGTTTCGCTATTGGTAAATGCCCGTCCCGGCAGTTCTTTTCTCATGGGGTTTCTGGGTGTCGCTTTATTATGGCTTCTCGTTTCATTTTGGCATGATGTTGCCAACGATCATATTCTTTCTACCCGTATGGCTATGTTGTTTCACCTGCCCAATTATAGCTTATTTATTTTGGTAACCGTGCTTATCGGTGGTTTGGTAGGCGGTTTATCGGCATGGGCCGGTGCGCTGCTCAGGCCTGCAAAATGACCTCTTCTTAAAACACGAATTTTTTGCTATCTTTGCCGCGGTGCCAAACCTCGAGGCTGCAAAGGGTAAGCAATTACCTGTTTTGCAGCAAACAACAAAGCCTCCGCGTAAGCAGAGGCTTTGTGATGTAAGGTAAGTCCAGTATTGAAATGCCGCAGCTTTAGTGCATATCTCCCATGTCTATCTTAGGCGCCTTTTTCGATTTTACCATCAATACAAAAGGTATACAAGCCAGGAACATTAATCCGAGATACAGAAAAACATCCATATACGAAAGTACCGACGCTTGTTTCATCACCGCATAGTCCATAGCCTGGTAAGCACTTTTTAGTGCTATGTCCGGAGCCATCCCTTTAGCAATATAGCTGTGTTCTATGCCAGACACGCGCTGTTGCACAATCGGGTTATCTGAAGCCATGTGGCTCAATAGCGCACTTCTGTGCACAATGTTCTGATGTGCCATGAAGGTGGTGATTATGGCTATACCAAATGACCCACCCAGTTGCCGCATCATACCGGTGAATGAAGCGCCCTGGCCTATCTGCTGTCCCTTAAGTGAAGACAGGGACAAGGCAGTGATCGGGATGAACAACAAGCCCATACCAAGCCCGCGGAAGATGAGCATCCAGAAGAACGCGTCCTTACCCGTATCCGGGGTGAGTATCTTGTAGCCCCAGAAACTGTATATGAAGAAGATGAGCATCCCTATGGCTACCAATACCTGTTGTTTGGCGCCCATGGTCAGCATCTTACCTATAAGCGGCATCATGAAGGCTGTTGTAAGCGCCGCAGGTATCATTAATGCCCCCGATTGTTCTGCTGTCCATCCCAGGTTACTCTGGGTATACAAGGGTATGATGAAGGTGGAACCATACAAACCGAAACCGAGTATGAACGATAGGATCGTACCTACACGCAGGTTACCATTCTTCAAGACTCGCAGTTCCACCACCGGGTTTTTTGCCGTTAGCTCGCGCCAGATAAAGAAGAAGAACCCAAGAACGGCCGTGACGGTAAGTAACGTAATTACCGGGCTGCTGAACCAGTCGTCTTCCTGCCCACGTTCCAGCACATACTGTAGCGACCCTACTGAGACGGCAAGTAACCCTATTCCTGCCCAGTCTACTTCTTTGGCCTTTTTCTTTTCTGCGTACTTAGGGCTCCGTACAAACTGTAATGTAAGCAGGGTAGCAATGGTGCCTATCGGAATATTGATGTAGAAGATAAATGGCCACGAATAATGCTCCACAATATAACCGCCCAATGGTGGTCCTAATGTAGGGCCTATGATCACACCCAGCCCATATATAGCCTGTGCCATACTGCGCTTTTCGGGCGGATAACTTTCTGTAATGATCGTTTGCGAGGTCACCAGCAGCGCTCCGCCGCCAAGCCCTTGCAGGAAGCGGAAGAATACCAGTTGCCATATACCGGAGGCATTACCGCAAAGAAAGGAGCAGACGGTAAATATGATAATGGATGCTGCAAAGTAATTGCGCCTGCCAAACTGGGCTGACAGCCAGCTTGTCATAGGTACGATGATTACATTGCCTATTGCGTATGCGGTAATTACCCAGCCTATTTCATTCAGTGTAGCGCCAAGGTTTCCCTTCATATCATTAAGCGCCACGTTCACAATGGTGGTATCTACGATCTCCAGCAGCGCGCAAAATATTGCGGTGATGGTGATGATCACCCGGCGCGGCCCGTATTCTACTAATGATTCGTGCATGGTTTACAATTAATAATTCGAAAAACTATTTTTATTTCTTTAGTCGATGTGTACATCTATGTCCACGTTCATACCTGGGCGCATATCTTTTACTAACGGATCATTTCCGGTAAACTCTATTTTAATAGGCAGGCGTTGAACCACCTTTACAAAGTTTCCTGAAGCGTTATCCGGAGGCAGTAATGCGAACCGGGCGCCAGTGGCTGGTGAGAACGAAGATAATTTTGCTTCGAAATCATGGCCGGGGAATGCGTCAACGTGTACGGTTACTTTCTGTCCCACACGCATTTTCGATAACTGAGTTTCTTTAAAATTACCCACTACCCATGGGCTTTCGTCAAGAACAATGCTGAACAGGGACTGGCCAGCCTGCAGATATTGCCCCACCTGCACATTGACCTTTGATACCAGCCCATCTTCTGCGGCAGTAACCACTGTATATGAAAGGCTAAGTTTCGCATTCTCCAGGTCTGCCTGACGCTGCTGTATTGTAGCGTTGGTTACGCTTACCTGTTGTGCTGTTGCATTGCTCTGCGAAGAGGCAGCGCTTGTCTGGCGATTTGCGGCGTTCTTTTGGTCCGTTAACACCTGTAGCTGGCGCTCTGCGCTTTGCTTTGCTGCATCGGCTTGTTCAAATTGTTGTTGTGTTACAGAGTGATCCTTTATCAGGTTGGCATAGCGGTTATAGTCCTGCGTGGCACGTGTCAGTGTCACCTTCGCGGCCTCTATCTGTGCATCTGATGTCTGCACATTTGCTTCGTAAGTAGCTATTGTGGCTCTCGATGCAGTAGTCATGGCCTGTGCAACGGTATTGTTGCTTTTTGCCGCTTGCAGTGCGGCCTCGGCCTGCATTACCTGTATCTGCTCCGTGCGGTTATCCAGCACTATAAGCGTATCGCCCTTCTTCACTCTCTGGTTGTCTTTCACGCGCACTTCCATAACGTAGCCGGCTATACGTGGTATTACCGGGCTGATGTTCGCTTCTATCTGCGCGTCGTCAGTTTCTTCATGGTGCAGGCCGTGTATATACTTGGTGCCGCCAAATGTGCCGCCTACCAATACCAGCACTACCAGGGCTATTACAAATCCCTTACTGCTCTTTTTGGGTGCGGGATGTTCTGTGTGCGGATGTGGATGTTTCTTTGTTTCGTTGGTTTGTTGTTCCTGTGACATATAGTAGTTATGATTTTTCGATTTGTGATTTTAAATGTTTTCGTTTGTTGGTTATTTTGATAGTACGCCTGCTGTCTGTTGTAATTTTTTATAAGCTACCACAGCATCTGTTTTTGCGAAGGCGTAATTCAACTGTGTCTGGAGTTGTGCTACATCTGCATCAAGCAGATCAGTTGTTGTTACGAGGTTGTTGTCAAATTTGTTCTTGGTAATGCGGTAGTTCTCATTAGATTGCTCCACTGCTTTCTCGTACACAGATATCTTTCTTACAGCCAGCAGGTAGTTCTCATATGCATTGTTGATCTCAAGGCGTACCTGGTCTGATATGATTCCTTCATTGGCTTGTATCTCGTGAAGCTGTGCATTCGCTTGATTTACTTTGGCGCCTGTTTTCCATAGCGACCCGAAGTTATACTGTAGTCCCACACCTATATTCAGTGCATTGGTGAGCGTAAGCAGGTTCGGTACATCTGCTGCTATATATCCACCGGTAAGGGCTATACCGGGATAGTATTCTCCTTTTATAGATTTTACATTACTTGTAGCAGCTTTCTCACGCACAGATAATGCAGCCATGTCCTTACGGTTCTGGAATGCCGACTGTTCCCAAGATGCCACACTTCCGGCGTCCGGGGCATTTTGTAGCCCGGTGCTGTCTGGCAGTAACTCCGTGTCCTCAGGCAGACCCAGCATCAGGTCCATATTTATTGTGGTGATCTTCAGATTGTTTTCCGCGTCAAGCAGGGAAAGTTCCACATTCGACTGCTGCAACTGTGCCTTTAAGAGGTCATTACGTGCCATAAGGCCGTTATGCTCCAGGTTCGTGAAGTCAGTCACCCTCTGTTGCTCGCGCGATAGATTTTCCTTTACCAGGTCTACCGATTTTTTAGCTTTATAGAGGTTGTTATAAGCGTTGACGGCATTCAGCGCTACTTCCTCCTTATTTTTATCGGCATCAAGTTTGGTAGCTTCTTCCAGGTATTTGGCTGATTCTACACCGTATTTTATACGCAATCCTGAAAATAAAGGAAGTGATGCATTAACAATACCATAGGTTGCTTCATTTACTTTTATGGCTGGCGCACTTCCGCTGCCACTACCTAATTTTACCTTCAGGTCCACGTTGGGGTTGTCTAAGCGCATATAGGCGCCAGAAGCTTTGGCATCCGGCAGGTGGTTGTTCCATGCCTGGTGCGAAACCGCAATGGCTTCATCCACTTTTGCATTGGCTATTTTCAATTGCCCGCTGTTTTTAATGCTCATTTGTATGGCATCGTCTAGCGTCAGGCTCCTGCTTTTTTGCGCGTATGCCTGTGGCAGTGTGCCAGACAAGGCTGCGGTCAGGGCAAGAGCAGTTAATTTTCGGTACATTTTATCCTTCATTAGTCAGTATTGATTTAAAGATGTTCTTAAGGTGGGTGCTTAGTTTTTTTCTTACGTGTTTTTGGAACTCTATTTCAGTCATATTTTCAAGATTATTCATCTCGCGGTAAAAGCTTTGGCAGGTAATAATATTGCTCACAGTCCCTACCAGGGTACTCATCATCAACGTCACATCTATATTTTTCTTGAATTCACCGCTTTTCTGCCCGTCCATTACCAGTTTCTTAATAGACTCCATGTTCTTTTTCTTTAGTTCATGGATCAATGCAGCGATAGGTGTGTTTTTCTCTATCAGTTGTTCGCGCAGCATTATCTTATGAAACTCCTGCTGGTGAATGAACTTATCCACATAATCATCAATAAGTATGTTTACCTTTTCCAGGTTCCCGATACTTGTGTCTTGGATAAGGTTCTCCACTTTGAGCCTGATTTTGGTGGTCCGTTGCTCAAATACAGCCTCCATCAGTTTTTCCTTCGACCCGAAATAATAGGATATCATAGCCAGGTTCACACAGGCTTCATGCGCAATGTCTCTCACAGACGCACCATCAAAACCATTCAATGCAAAAAGCTTCTCTGCGCTGTTTATGATTGCTAATTGCTTTTCGTTGTATTCCATATTTCAATCAATTCAAAATATCGTTCCGTTAAAGTCTTCCTCACAATATCTCCGAAGACGGCACAAAATTAAACAACTGTTTAAAACTAAACAAACGTTTGATTAATTATTTTTAGATTTTTTTGAAATGCATGTATAAGTAAAAGCTATACTATTGATTGGGCAAAAGGAGCATAAAAGAAAAATATCCGTTCATGAAGAACGGATAGATGCTGAAGGGGAATTGTCGCTATGTTACTTTTCCAGTACGCCTTTTAAATTATTAAGGCCGGTTTGCAGGTCACCGCCTATGGCGTCATCCATGTGCATGCACAGCAGCATAATGTTCATCGGGTACTTCATAGTGCCTGTGAAGCCCCATTTTACTTTTGTCTGGTTGTCGGCAACCGACTCAGTTGTCATGTATGCATTTGCAGTGCCTTCGAATGGTTTAATGAAGTGAATACCCAGGTCCATGCGTTCACCATCTGCTAATTTTGTGATCGTCTGTGATCCTTTACCTACTTTCTTATTTTCACTATCCCATGCCGATACAAATCCCACTGTGCCATCAGTGCCTGTATAATCCATTTTTGCGTTCGGATCCATCATTACCCACTTGCTATAATGTACCTGGTTCCTAAGAAGTTTTATGTAATTGTATACATCCTGTTTGGGTTTGGCAATGGTTATTTCGCGTTCTACTGCATAGTCTCTCTTGGTAAAGATTGCGGTAACCAGTACCAATGCTATTACTGCCATTATGGCTATGACTAAGTATTTTACGATTTTCACAGTTGTTTGTGTTTGGTTGTGTCCCAAAAATAATATTTTTTTCGATTTTTACTGCATCGGAATATCAGTATTATCTAATGCAAAACGAAGAGTGGATTTTTTTGATAAAGCCGTTTACGAAATCAAGCGCAGTTCATAGGATCACTTGCATTGCTCATTGCCTTACATCATGGTTATATGTACCAGCAAGATCGCCTTTTGCCAGCACATGTGGCCTCATTACATTTTCTATCGATTGCTTGGTAGTATTCTTGTCCAGCACCAGTTTCACGTCAAGGGCATACACAGTAAAATGGTATTTGTGTGTCCCTGATTTAGGGCAAATGGGGGCATAACCGTATTGTTTGGCTGCATTAATGCTTTCGTGATCGTTGATAAAGCCTTCAGGTATGTATCCCGTTGTGTCAATATTCCATATGATCCAGTGCGTGAACCCGGCTTTTGGAGTTGCTTCATAGTCATGAACAATGAGCACAAACGATCGCGTGCCCCCTGGTATATTACCAATGCTTATCGGCGGTGTGGTACCTTGACCGTCGCAGGTATACTTCGGCGGTATCATATCATTGCTTTTGAATGCAGAACTGGTTATGGTCAATATTTTTTTCGCGGTCGGCTCAGGCAGCACGCTTTCCACAGGCGTTGCTTTCTTTTTCTTGGTTTTGCCTTTGTATGCGGCATTTCTTGTTTCTATTGCTTTGTAAAATGTCACTGTTTTATTCCCGTCTGGCAGGTTCAGGTTAGACATTGATGCGCTTTGATTTTCCGTCGGCCGGGAAGCTACAATTGCAGTTGTATCACTTGTCATGCAATAGCCGGTAATAATGCAAATGATCACTGGTATCACCAGGCTGGTCGTGCGTTGCATCGGTCTGTTTACATTTTTCATAAAAGTGCGTGTTTGGGTGAACAGATTCTTTATCAACATAATATAAAAATTATGCCGTCATAGTTGATTTAACATCAGCATCTCCGAAACAAGAAAGTCCGTCAACATAAGCTGAAGCGGACTTTCTAATAGAAAACAAGCCAATTGATTATTCTAACTGTTTGTTATAGATCCCTACTAATTCACCTTTTGCCAGTATGTGCCCTTTCATTACCTGTTCCATCATTGTTTTGGTCGTGTTTCTACCCATCACCAGTTTAGTGTCCAGTGCATAAACAATGAAATGGTACTTGTGGTTGCCCGATTTTGAGCAGATAGGTGTGTAGCCGTACTGTTTAGCTGCATTCATGCTTTCATGGTCATTGGTAAAATTCTCGGGTACTATACCCGCAGTGTCCAGGTTCCAGATGATCCAGTAGGTAAATCCGCCATCCGGGTGCGCGTTGTAATCGTGAACGATTAGGGTATATGATTTGGTGCCCGGCGGCATATTGCCAATGTTTATCGGCGGGGTAGCGCCTTGTCCGTCACAGGTATATTTCACGGGTATTACACCATTGTTCGCAAAAGCGGTACTGGTCACAGCCAGTGTTCTGTTCGAGGTAGGCTCGGCAGGTAAGGTTATTGTTTCCCTTGACTTTCCTTTCGTTGTTTTGTTGTTTTCATTGGCAGTACTATGTTCAGCAGTGGCATTCATATTCGCTGCATCGCTTGTGCCGTTCACCATGCTATCAGTATTTGAGGCTGTAGTGGTGGTGGTCGTTACTGTTGTGGTCGTGCTTGCCGCAGTAGAATCTGCGCATTTTGCTCCGTTGGCAGTTGGGTTATTACTACAAGAGCCCATGGAAAATAATACTGCACAGTTGATCAGGACGATGCTGACGATTCTTATTGTCTTTTTCATGATGTTGATTTAGAATGTATGTTTAATCCACATACCTTAAAAACTATGCCACCATAAAACTTTCATTATCAGTTGGTAGTTATTGAGAAGCATGTCTCGATTTATTCTGAATTCGAGGAGTCGGTATGTTCTGCTAAAATAACATTGACGCCTTGCTCTAAAATAGGAATATCAGTTTTAACTGTGTCCCACACGACATCGTAATCTATGCCGAAATAAAAGTGGATAATTTTATTCCTCATGTCGCTCATCGCTCTCCATTCTATTGACGGGTAAGCAACTTTTATATCAGGGTGAATTTTCCCGCAGGCTTCACCTATAATTTCGAGACTTCTACAGATAGCTTTTGTCAGCCGTTCATTATGTATAAATTCTTCAAAATTGTTCGAGGAATATTCTTTCCGTAAGTATCTGCATTCATCAAGTATATGACGTAAAAACTCAGTCTGTGATGGAAACATACTCCGTAGATTTCAAGATGTGTGGGCCAATATACGGACTTAGAGATTGTATAGTGATCAGATCTACTTTGCGGCCAAAAAGGTCTTCCAGGTAATAGTTTAGGGTCATAAAGTTCCGGAATGTTTTTTTTTCTTTTACAATATCAACTAAAAAATCTATATCGCTACCGTCGTTCGCTTGATTTCTAACAAATGACCCAAAAAGTCCGATCTTAATTACGCCGTAGCTAACCAATTGCTTTTTATGATTTGCAATGGTTTGAAGGATGGTATCTTTATTGAGATTTGAAGACATAAACGCAATTATCTAACGTAATGTAAAAATACGAAAAGCCACTAAAGAATATTGGCTTTTTTGAAATAAACTGGGCCAAATTCGATTGTTCTCAAACCGCTTCATTGAGGATTTGAAGAAATGTTACTTCTTTTGGCGATAAAAAAAGCGAAAGCCACGTAGCTCTTCGCTCTGTTTCTTTCCCACAATTAGTTATTTCGGACTTATTATTGTTTTTTTAGTTTTCCAGATTTCTGATCATTGCAAATAGCATTTTAGAAAGTTCTTCGGATAGTGCATAAAACTTATGATATTCATCAACAGATAGCTGGCTTTTGTCTTTTAAGACGTCAAAAATAGCAACGCATTCAAAAATAGAACCACGCGCAATAACACAAAAATTTCTTCTATCTGGTTTACTAAATCGACTTGTTCCTTCTGCAATGTTCAATACGATACTCAGGGACGTTCTCCTTAATTTGGTTTTTAGTGACACTGTCTAAAGTATTGACTTTGAGCAGCGTGTTGCGGACAATAGCATTAAAGGTCTTGGCTTTTTTGTAAACCTCAAGATTTTCAAAATCAAACATGAAAGTGTGAAAGTGACTCATGAAACTAATGAAGAAAAGGCCAGAGTAAGTTTCGCCGGGCAAACTCCCAACTCACGCTCACTCTGGCCTTTCAGTA
>JABDCE010000053.1:0-5852 GCA_013288285.1 Bacteroidota bacterium | reverse complement strand
GGACTATTTTCGAACCTTTTCATTGAAGATTTAAAAGAATTAGCGGAAATCTTTGGTTCGTAGCTATAGGAAATTGTGTTATATTTGTATTCTTAAAACTTGCTGTTATGGTGTATGGGCATGTTAGTATCGATCCGGAAATAATGAGTGGCACGCCTGTATTTGTAGGTACGAGGGTGCCTATTCAAAACCTTTTTGATTATATTGAAGGAGGCGAAGATATAGCAGAATTTATAGACGATTTCCCCTCGATATCAATGGAAACTGCTGTGGCTGTTTTGGAAATGGCGAAAAAGTCGTTGACAACCGAAAAAATGCTGCATGAAAATTTTGCTTGACGAAAGTCTGCCCCGTAAACTTCGTGACGATTTTGGTGATGAACATGATGTATGGACGGTGCGGGATAAAGGTTGGCTTGGTAAGAAAAAATGGTGAATTGCTGAAGTTAATGATTAACAGCAGTTTTGAGTTATTTATAACCCTTGACAGGAACTTACCTTACCAGCAAAATCTCGACAGGCTTCCGGTAACCATTTGTGTTCTTTGCGCAAAAGATAGCCGTAGAGAAACGCTGCAACAATTCATACCGAGATTATTTGACAGGATAAATAATGGTGATTTACAGAATGTTATGGAAATATTCTAATGTGGTGGGTAGCATGCAAAGAACAGCAATAATGGACGTGAAAATGTAAGTGTGAAAGTAAATAATGAAGAAAAGGCCAGAGTAAGTTTCGCCGGGCACTCCCAACTTACGCTCACTCTGGCCTTTCAGTAGTCCGACCAGGATTCGAACCTAGACAAACAGTACCAAAAACTGTGGTGCTACCGTTACACCATCGGACTAACAACCCATAAGGGAGCGCAAAGGTAATCACCCTTTTTCAGAAAACCCAAAACTTTACCATTTAGTTACACACCAACGTGGGTAAAATGTGGATTCTTTTTACGTTTTATAGCGGTTTGCCCCTCATAGGAACGGTCTTTTTATGTTAGGTTTGTAGTCGATTTCCACAAGTATAATTTTCAGGTATGTCTACTGCGGCAAACCCGCGCCAATACATCATTAGCTTTATATTTATAGGCGTAGCGTCTGTGATATTGCTGCGGCTTTTTTTTCTCCAGAATTTCGAGGCCAAATACAAGATATTAGCTAACGACATCGCTATTTATAAAAAGGTCGTCTATCCGCCCAGGGGGGTGATCCTCGACCGGAAGGGTACCGAGATACTCTCTAACACTGCCGTTTATGACCTCATGGTCACCCCGCACAACATCCCTAAATCGTTTGATACCGCACAGCTTTGCGACGCATTGGACATTAGCAGGGAAGGCTATAATGCCATCATGAAGCGGGTACAGGAGCGCAATATCGATGTGCGGCAAAGCACATTCATGGAGCAGCTCAACCAGGAGCAGACCGCAAAATTCAAAGAAAACCAATACATGTTCACTGGCTTCGACCTTGTGGAGCGGAATATCAGGGAATATAAAGACCCCATTGCAGGCATTGTATTGGGTTACATCGGAGAGGTTTCGCCTGAAATGCTCAAAAAACCTCGCTATGCCACTTACCGGCAAGGCGACTACACCGGCCTTAGCGGTCTGGAATTTCAATATGAAGAAGCCCTGCGCGGGCAACGTGGCGTACACTTCCTCGAGCGTGATAAATTTAACCGGCCCCGCGACCCTTACAAAGGTGGTGCGCTGGACAGCCAGGAAGTATCTGGCAGACAACTGGATTTGTACCTTGATGCCGCGTTACAGGAGTATGCTGAAAAGCTGATGGCCAATAAGATTGGCAGCGTTGTAGCCATAGACCCCAAAACCGGCGGTATACTCACTATGGTCAGCAGCCCCAACTACGACCCCAATTTGCTCAGGGGAAGAGAGCGGGCAAAGAACTACGCCGCATTGTACAAGGAGGCTACTCGTCCATTGTTCAACAGGGCTACACAGGCTACCTACCAGCCGGGTTCTACTATCAAGCCAATGACTGGCCTCGTCGCGCTGAGCACCGGCGCTATCACGCCGTCCTTTGGCCTTGCCTGCTATGGCAGTTATAACTATTGCGGACGGCCTATTGCCTGCGAGCATAAAGACGCTGGTCACGCGGCAAATTTCAGGCTGGCCCTGGCACATTCCTGCAACTCTTACTTCTGCCACATTTTCCGCCTCACCGTAGACTTTAAGAACTTTGGAAGCGTGAAGGCCGGGCTGCAGGTATGGCATGACTACTTCTCGTCATTCGGTTATGGCCATCAGACAGGGGTCGATATTCCGTATGAAGGTAAAGGGCTGTTACCCGATTCAGCTTACTACAACGACCGTTACCATTTTTCATGGAACTCATGCACCATTGTATTTGTGGGCATGGGTCAGGGCGAAATTGCATTGACTCCGTTGCAAATGGCGAATGGCATGTGCATCATTGCTAACAAAGGATACTATTATACCCCGCATTTCGTAAGGGCTATAGGCAGGAACCCCAATGACTCCATGCTTAAAAAATACCTGGTGAAGCACGTTGTGCTCAATATCCCCGACACCACATTTAATGTAGTGCAGCAGGCTATGGAGGATGTGGTAGAAAGCGGAACTGCTATTGGCGCCAAAATAGATGGCATAACAATATGCGCCAAAACCGGTACCGCCGAAAATAAAGCCATAGTGAATGGCGAGGTCATAAAAATGGCTAACCACTCTATGTTCGTAGCATTTGCGCCCAGGGAGAATCCCAAAATAGCTATTGCTGTGGCTATCGAGAATGCGGGCTTTGGCGCTACCTGGGCCGCGCCTATAGCCAGTCTGCTGATTGAAAAATACCTGAGAGACAGTGTATCATACAAGCGGAAAGCGATAGAAGATAAAATGGTTAACGCACATCTCGTGAACAAATACGTATATACCATAGACTCTGTTTTGCGGTTGCACGATACGCAGGTATTCCAGGCAAAATTGGAGCGGAAGCAACAGGCGGCAAGTTTGAAAAGGGCAAACGACTCTGCTATGTTCATGCGGTGGATACTAACCAAACCGAAAAAGAAATAACATAAAAAGACTTTGAGATAATATGAGTTCATTAAGAAAGTCGTTGTTTTCGAGAATAGATGGAGTAACCCTCTTACTCTATGTTGCGCTCGTAACTGTGGGCATACTTGCTGTTTTTTCCGTGGAGCATCGTACTACTGATGTTACCATATTCATGATGAACAAAAGCTTCATGAAACAACTAATATGGTTTGGTTATTCCTTGCTCATCGGGCTGGTCATATTACTCACAGACAGTAAATTCTTTTCTTCATTTGCATTCCTTGCGTATACCGTAGGCCTCGCTGTGCTCGTGATCACCATATTTGCAGGGGTCGATGTCAAAGGCTCGCGCTCCTGGCTGGGCGTGGGCAGTTTCCGCTTCCAGCCAGGTGAGGTAGCTAAGATATTTACAGCCCTGGCGCTTGCCAAATTTCTGTCCTTACCCGAAACGAATTTCAAAACCTTAAAGGACAGGATGCTCGGCGTCGCCATCGCGCTTACTCCGGCTCTGCTTATCATTCTGCAAAAAGAGACCGGGCTGGCCCTCGTGTATTTCTGTTTCTTTCTCGTCATGTACCGCGAGGGGTTGCCAAATGCTGTGCTGGTAGTAGGGTTTTCCATGGTAGGCGTAGTATTGGCCACGTTACTTATTGAACGCAAGGTGCTATTTCTTATACTCACGGTCCTTGCCATCCTCATAGCGCTCATGATGCGGCAAACGCTCCGCCGTAAAATGATGCCCCGCATTATATTGGTCGGTGCCTGGCTGCTATGTATCATTTTCTCACAGGTCGTCGTGCCGTTTGCGTTCAAGCATGTATTGCAAAGGCACCAGATCGACCGTATTTTCTCTACGCTTGGTAAAGAAGTCCCTGATGAATACGATAAAACAATGGTAGCCGGAGAGGAGAAAAAAGGTAACAGTTCAGGGTACAACGTGCTTCAATCTAAGATCGCCATTGGCTCCGGTGGGTTCTGGGGCAAGGGCTTCCTCAACGGTACGTCTACCAAAAACCAATTTGTGCCGGAACAAAACACCGACTTCATTTTTTGCGCCATAGGAGAGCAGTTCGGATTCGTAGGCAGCGCCGCATTGGTGCTTTTGTATGTATCCCTGATGCTGCGTATTGTATATCTCGGGGAGCGGCAGCGTTCCTCATTTACACGTGTGTATGCCTATTGTGTAGCAGCAATTCTCTTTTTCCACTTTGCTATCAATATCTCCATGACTATCGGCCTGGCACCGGTCATTGGTATCACACTGCCTTTCTTAAGTTACGGTGGGTCCTCACTGCTGTCATTTAGTATCCTCATATTTATATTGGTTCGCCTCGATGCAGACCGGCAGGCTATGATACGATAGCTGTTTACTTGTAACTTTACACCATGGCTCAGATATTTCCGTTATCAGAAGGCGTCTTTACTGTGGGGCACGACAAGCAATTTGTTCCGTTTGATCTCGGCAAAGATGTGCTGAATGACCGGCCTACCGGGTCTTTGTTAGTAGAGGTGCAACCCTTTCTTATCGTCACGAATAAAGATGTTATGGTGCTCGACACCGGCCTTGGTTTTACTAACACTGATGGTGTATTACAGATACACGACAACATTCGCCTGCACGGTTACGAGCCTGCCGCAGTCACTAAAGTATTACTGTCGCACTTACACAAAGACCATGCGGGCTGCCTGGTATTTAAAGATAACAATGGCCTCATAAAGACAACTTTTCCTAATGCCGAATATTGCATCTACAGGCCTGAGGCCGATTACGCCTTACAAAAAGGCTACCCATCTTATCATCCCGAGGATATAGAGCCTTTACTGGCCACTAAGCAGGTACGATGGCTCGATGGCGAAGAAGGCGTTATTGATGGCTACATACATTTTACTCATTCCGGTGGCCATTGCCCTCAGCACATTATTTATTTGATCGACGATAGTGAGGATAAGATATTTTTTGGCGGCGATGAAGCTCCGCAGCTTAAGCAAATGAAGATAAAGTATATTGCCAAGTACGATTATGATGGTAAAAAGGCACTGGCTATACGCGAAAAATATGCTGAACAGGGTAGGAGAGAGGGTTGGAAATTTCTTTTCTACCACGACGTGAAGTGCCCGGTTTCTGGTTTATAATAACGCAGCGCTATCTACCAAAACCTCCGCCACGCCTTTGTTTCAGGCGTTGCATCAGTATTTGTTTAAACTCTCGTTCAGCCGCTGGTAATTCCGCTAATTGCTGCGGAGACAGCACTTTAAGGAAACGATCATTATACTTGCGTTTTATCGCGATTACAGCTTGTTGATAGTCGAGATTATCATCTATCATCTGCCGTGAAGTAGCATCGTCAGCATTACCAGGGTTCATGTTTTTGTACTTTCCGAAGAATGATTGCCGGGTATCTCTTATCTCGCTGTCATACTCATTATACAACGGTATGAAATTCCCTGACTGGTTATAGGACAAATGTAGTCTATCCGTGATATACGCAATCTTTGCAGCATGTATACGCGCCATATTATGGCCCTGCTGTGCATTTACTATTGTGGTACAACTGATTAAAATAATGAGTAATGCCGTTTGTAACTTTTTCATAATCTTGTACTGTTCATATATCCCGGGTTACCGCCTTAATCCCATCCCGTTTCGTTAAGGTACTGAATAATATCTTTATTATCTACTTCCAACGAATTTATGTCCGTATTACTTACGATTCGGTTTACGTCCACACGGTAATCATGCTGAAAGTAATCTTGAATATCATTATTTGGTACCGATGCCAGTATGTTTTCAGTATTGGCTGGTCGCGGTTGTAAAAATG
>JABDCE010000052.1:10000-17019 GCA_013288285.1 Bacteroidota bacterium | reverse complement strand
ACAAACCAATTGATTATCAATAGCAAAGTGTGCAATAATCCTGAATTGAACACCGAAAAAAGAATCTGTACAATTCCGCAACTGTATACAAAACCCCGGACAAACCCGTGGAGCAGCCAGAAAGTGTTCAGTTTTTGTTCAGTTTTTGCCTGCCTGCCGTAGCTTTTTTGCGTAGGTAGGTACACTTTTCCGTCTGTTGAAACGGGAAATTGCACACAAAATGATTGATTATCAATAGCAGAGTGTGCAATAATCAGAAATTGAACGCTGAAAAAAGAATCTGTACAAACTGATAGCGCCGGCAGTCGTTATTTCCGCAAGGAAATAGGTCGCTTTTAACTTCCCTCTTCAATTTCGAAGAGGGACGACTTATCAAAAAGGCGTAGCTTTTTTTTGATAAGTCAGGGTGATGTTGGTCGCGCAAGGCCGGACCGCACCGCAGGATATACGGGTTAAGGAGTTTGCTCACCCTGGCTTCGCGGCCTTTATTTGCAGTCTGAAATTCGGTCTCAAAAAATGGTGTTTTATTTTGTTCATTCCACATTTATCATTACCTTTGCACTCCCCAAAGACCAAAAGGGATATTCAATATGCTGATCATCGATTCAAAAGATTGCGAAAACATTGACAAGGCGCTCAAGAAGTATAAGAAGAAATACGAGAAATCACGTGTCCTCACACAGCTCCGCGACCGCCAGTCATTTACCAAACCATCTATACGCCGCCGTACAGAAATACTGAAGGCTGTATACAAGCAGCAGATGGCTAATGGTGAGCTTGACGCATAGGCCATAAGAAGTCATTAACATAACATATTACACGTTATGTGAAAACATATTTGTACCCGCTATTTTAAATTCGTACATTTACTATAGCGGGTTTTACTATGTTTGACGAAAGGCTAACAGATTATATCCAATACCTTAGATTTGAGAAGCGATACGCTACCCATACACTGGTAGCATACCAGAAAGACCTTGAGCGCTTCCGCGATTACCTCCTTAAAGAATACAATTTCCAGGAACTTGGCGCCATAGGCCACTTCCATATCCGTGGCTGGCTCGCAGAGCTGAAGACTGCCAAGCAGACGGCCCGCACCATCAACCGCAAGATATCCAGTCTCAATACCTATTATAAGTACCTCATGAAGCATGGCTATGCCGATAAGAACCCGGTACGCCAGCTTCACGCCCAGCGCCTACCAGAGCGCCTGCCCGTATACCTCAAGGAATCTGAGACCACCGTGCTGCTGGAAGAGCTGCAATTCGGTGAGGGCTTCAGGGGCGCCACTGAGCGGCTGATATGTGAGCTGCTCTACGCCACCGGCATGCGTCGCAACGAGCTGGTACAGCTCAAGGAGGCGGACATAGAATGGAGCCTGAACCAGGTGCGTATACTGGGCAAGGGCAATAAGGAGCGCCTGGTACCCGTTAGTGCCGCTCTCTTAGATACCCTCCGCGACTATATGCAGGACAAGCGCCAGCAAGAAGTTTATAACGACGTATATTTACTTAACACTGAAAATGGAAAACCACTCTATGCAGGATACATCTACCGGGTAGTAACTAAGTACCTTGGCGCCACTACTACTCTCAGCAAGAAGAGTCCGCATGTGCTGCGCCATACATTTGCCACACACCTGCTCAATAACGGCGCCAACATACAGGCCATCAAAGACCTGCTGGGCCATAGCAGCCTGGCCGCTACACAGGTGTATACGCATAACAACATTGATAAGCTAAAAGAGATTCACAAGCAAAGCCATCCGAGAGGGTGACTCATTTTTAACCACGTCCTAACGGATTTCATCCGGGCGGGCATTAAATAGTAATACTATGAATGTGCAGATCCAGACCGTGCATTTTGATGCAGACAGTAAACTGATAGAGCATGTAAATGCCAAGATCGACAAACTGAAGACGTTTCATGACAAGATCATTGGCGCCGACGTCTACCTCAAGCTCGACAATATGTCGCACCAGGTAAGGGATAAGGTAGCGGAGATAAAGGTGTATGTGCCAGGGCACTCTTATTTTGTGAAGCACCAGAGTAAGAACTTCGAGGAGTCATTCAATACCGCATTCGATTCACTGGTAAGCCAGGTGAAACGCCAGAAAGAGCGGCACATGGTGCATAGTTAATAGTCATCATTGAGATCATAAATATATCATCCCCTGCCTTATAAGCAGGGGATGTTTTATTGAGGAGTAGCCCCCAAATAAAACCGGCTGCCTCATTGAAGAGGCAGCCGGTTCAGAAGATCAAATCAGATTATTGCTTGTTGACAACGAAGTGGAACACCTGGTTGCCAGATGCTGAATTCACATGCAGCAGGTAAGTACCATCAGCTATAGTATTGCCGAGGTTTATCTGCGTTTTCACAGCACCTTTCACCGGTGTTGCAGTACCACGATAAACTACCTGGCCCAGCATGTCTGTTACTTCCAGGCTCAGGTCGCTGGTAGTGTTCATGTCTACTGTGCCGCTTAGTGTCAGTACGCCGTTGTTCGGGTTAGGGAACAGTGACAGCATATTGCCTGAAGATACCTGGTTAACGTTCAGATAGTCGCTGATCGTTATCGGCTGGCTTTGTGCCGAGATCGGGCTGGTACGACAAAGCCATGGTGAGGCAGTGACTTCGCAGTACACTGTTTCTGTACCATATATAGTGGCAGCGTATGAAGATGATGTTGCACCCTTAACGGTATCACCATTTACGAACCATTGGTAGCCAGCCACGGGGCCACCATAATAGGTCACGGAGTAGAAGGTAACTACTTCACCCAGGTAATCAAGTGTATTGCCTGCGAGAGATTTGCTGATAACTATAGAAGGAGACTTGTTAGAGTCAACATTTATAGTTACAGAGTCTGTCACTGAACCTGACGTAGCGCATACACCTGATGTAAGCATGGTAACTGCGATCACATCGCCATGTATTGGGATGTAGCTGAAGGTATCGTTAGTAACACTGTTAGGTGTTTGAGGCACACCGAATTTAGTCCAGGTGAACGTAGGTGTACCTGCATTGGCAGCTGTTGTAGTAAATACCAACGTATCTCCGAGGCACACAGTATCTGGATGAATTCTGGTGAAATTATTACTGAAATATTGCAGACCGGTAGTTGCCGGTACCGGAGTTTCTACAAGGAATGGTTTTGCATCAAAGCAACCCGATGGCATTGTATACGATATGTTTACGATACCTGTTAAGAGGCCCGTTGTCACACCCGTTATTGCATCGATCTGGGCAATGGAGAGGTTAGTGCTGCTCCAAGTACCTCCAGATGTTATATCAGATTCTGTGGTTGAAGCGCCAAGGCATACGCTGTCAGCACCAACTATAGGCGCCGGAGGATCGTTGACTACAACAGGGAATGAAGTAAGGCAGCCCGACGGCAGCGCATAATAGATAGTAGCCATAGCGCCTTCCATGTATGGGTAAGCCGCTGTAAGCACACCGGTAGATGATATGAGCGCCACTGTAGGATCACTGGTAGACCATGAACCGCCTGTAGTAGTGTCTGTCAATGCTATAGCCATCCCCGTACAAGCACTGGATATACCGGTGATTGGAGTCAGGGTAGTGATGTCCATTGGGAACAACATATCAGGACAACCGAGTGTGGCGTAATGAATGGTATCTACACCACCTGCCACACCTGTTACCAGGCCTGTTGGGTCAACTGTAGCAACTGAAGGGAACTGGCTGCTCCAGGTACCCCAGGTTGCAAACTCGCTAAGCGGGGTTGAATTGCCCTGGCAGATCGTATCGATACCTGTAATAGTAAATCCCGGAGGATTAATCTTAACAGCTAAACTGACAGAACAGCCGGCCACGGTATAGACAACATTTGTGGTACCGAGGGCAACACCGGTGAGAACGCCTGTGGTGAAGTCAATCGTTCCGGCGGCAGGCAGCGAGCTGGTCCATGATCCGAACGGTGTAGGGTCAGTATACGCTGTTGGGTATCCTTTACAAGCGTTTGCAGGGCCTACAATAGGTAATGGAACTGAATTGACCACGATGGTCTGTGAAACGTAACAGCCTGTAACAGGCAATGTATAAGTAACGATAGCTACACCAGGTGCAATGCCGGTTTCAGTGCCTGTAACAGAGTTGACGGTCACAGCTGCGGTATTATTACTTGTCCATGTGCCAGGTGTGGTAAGGTCAGCTAAAGTTTTTACGTCACCAGGGCAGATTACAAAAGTACCAGTAATGGGTTTTGGAAGCGGATTAACTGTGATAACGGCAGTAGCAGTTGCAGACCCGCATGGCGTTGTAGCATTGCAAATAATGGTGACAGAACCTGCAGATACGCCGGTAACTAAGCCAGTGGTAGGATTAACAGTAGCGATAAGCGTATTGCTGCTGGACCACGACAGAGTACCGGTTGCAGTAGGGTTGGTAAACGTGACGCTGGAACCTACGCATACGTTAGAGCTTATAATGGATCCCGCTGTACCCGGAGCGCATATTGTTATAACGCCATCACCTGTGTTAACGCCCGGGGTAGTAGTTACGGCTGTCATTGTAGGGTCGGAGTAAGAAGATCCGCCACCACCACCGGAAGCAAAATTACCACCATAGTAATAGTAGGTAGTACAGCCTGTTGTGGCGCCACCGATACCGCCCCAATAACCGCCGCCTGCAGCGCCGCCATCAGTGCCCGGAGCAGCATCGCCACCTACGCCAAGCGCGTTTCCGCTCACCTGGTCACCACCTGCTGCCGGCGGATAAGGAGAACTATTATCAAATCCATCCTCAGCAGTAAGGCCACCGCCTGCACCACCGGTTTCAAAGCCGGAATAGTAGCATGCATTACCAGTACCGCCACCGCCACCGGCAACGATCATTCTGTTAGCTAAAGCAGTACCACCTGCGCGCACATCGCTGCCACCGCCGCCACTGCCACCACTCGATGTAGTGTTTCCACCTCCGTTCCAGCCGCCGGTAGCGCCACCGAAATATGTCCCGGTAGAACCCTGGCCGCCTACATAGACGTACAACAACTGCCCACCAACTACCGGGAGTGTGCCTACCATCTCGCCGCCCAATCCTACAGGTGAAAAGCTATAGGCGTAGTCACCACCTGAGGCGCCTTTTGCGTCAATGACTACGTAGGTTACACCAGTAGGTACTGTGTACGTCTGAATGGAACCCGTTGCTGAAAATGTAACGGTTTGCGCGAAAGCGCTGAAATTAATGCCCAGAAGGATGATGGGAATCAGAGTGAGGTACTTGTACATTTTTTTCATTGTCCTGATTTTTAAAAATAACTTAATTATTCAAATGCTATTAGCCCAAAAAACGAAAATGCAATCGACAACCACCTATGTTTGATAAAGGGCATTTGATTTCAAAAATACGTAAATAAATAGATAAAAAGGAGAAATAAGTTGACTTTTTTTTGCAGTGGGTTGAGCGAACTGTAAGGTGTGTATGGAGTAGCGTTTTTATACTAATAGATAGTTTTGTTTTTTACATCATATATTAACTATTAATTAGTGATAGGGCAGGATCAATCACTTGAAGGTTTTTAGCTTATTTTTACGGCTCAATCAAGTTGATTTCATGTATCGAGTATTGACGATCTTTTGTTTCCTTCTTTTCATCGCGTATGGGTCGGAGTGTCAGGTGTTGCCCAAAGAGGGGAGCGTGCTTAATTATCGGATCATTGGTTTTTCTTTTCCGGAAAATAGTAAAGCGGGCAGTTATAAGCTGGATATAGCTGCAGGAAGATTTAATAATGAAGACTCCTTCAACCGCCATGTCGTTTCTTCTGTTAAAAGCAGAAACAATAAAATAATATGCGAGGTGCCTTCTTTTGCCAGCGAGTATACATGGAGGATAACTGCAACCGGTGCTGATATGGCAAAGACTGGGGTATCCTTGCATCATTTCAAGACAGGGTATGCTATATTCGTTGATTCAAGTGTCGTTCGTTTACGTATCATAGATCCGGCAACAAGGTACAATGACCACTATATTTTTTCTGACGCAAGCAGGACGTTGTATGATATGAAGGGCAAGCCGGTATGGTATCTTCCGGGTTTTACCGACAACCAGGCAATACGGGATCTAAAGCAAACACCACAGGGCTCCGTTACTTTCCTGGAGAATGAAAATGCTTATGAAGCTGACTATAATGGCACTATTTTGTGGAGGGGGCCGGCAGAAGGTAGTATAAGCGGCGACACCGCGGAGCATTTCCATCATGAGTTGACAAAGGTTTCGAACGGAGACTATATGGTTTTAGGGATGGAGTCTGTGTTGTGGAAACATAAATTGCCAGCGCCAATAGATAGCAGCCAGGTGCTTGACCCTATAAAAAAAGCAAAGCAAGATAGTATACTAACTCACGAGAAAACGCAGTTTGGAACAATCATAGAATATAACGCAAAAGGTGATATAGTATGGTACTGGAAATGCTCCAAGTATTTTATGGAATCGGACCTTAAATATTATCATCCCGTATATGGTTTCAGGACAATAGACGTACATGAAAATGCCTTCTATTTTAATGAAAAAGACAGCGTTATCTATGTTAGCTTCAAAAACATAAGCAGGTTACTTAAAATTAAGTATCCATCAGGAGATGTTATAAATGCATACGGCGAGATATACCAGGAAGATGGGCGTCAGGCGCCCAATACGCTATTTTGTGACCAACATAGCTGCAGGCAGTCGAAAAGTGGCGAACTTTATATGTTTAACAACAACTCGTGCAACGAAAGCAGCGAGTTGCCTGAAGTTCTTCTTTTGCAGGAGCCGACCGATGGAGGCAATCTTTTGAAAAAGGTATGGGCGTACAATTGCCAGATAGGTGGGCTGGATACCGAAAAGCGATACAAGATGCAGGAAAGAAAACAAAAGGCATTAGAAAAAGTACAGCAAATGCGGCTGGCAAAGAACCAATCCATGCTGCCTTCCGGAACCAACCTGAATCCTCATGCAACAACTGGCGGGAATGTGATAGAACTCCCTGATGGTTCCTTCTTTGTCTGTATGAACA